>JBDNHP010000266.1:0-21738 GCA_041688765.1 Flavobacteriales bacterium | reverse complement strand
TGTAATGGTGCATTAAAAGTTGTTGTAGATGGTAATCCTGGTTTTGACGCAGTTGTTGAACTTATGGATGCCAGCTTTAACGCTCTTGATGCTGTTGACGCTACACTCAATGGTGATACTGAAATCGCTTACAGCGATGGTATTATTGCCGGTGATACCTATTACGTTCGTATTTACGATTGGTTCACTGGTGCTACGGGTTCATTCACAGTATGTTTAACCGCTTATTGCGCTTCATCTGCTGATGATCCATATCCAACACTTACTTACCAGGCTTGTGATGTTTACAAATGTGACTTCATTCCTGGTGCTGCTGGTTATAATTGGAACTTAACTCCACAAGGTGGTGGTGCTACTTTAACCTACAGCTCACCAAACAACAACACATTCCTTACTCTTTCTAACCTAAGCGGTCCGGTTGTGTATGGTGTAACTTATGATGTTGTTATTGATGTTCGTTTCACTGATCCTGATCTAGGTCCTATTGTTGTAGCTGGCGTTATTACAGACGTTCTTGTAATGGATGCCGCTCCGGTAACAGAATTGCGCTCTGACTTTGTTAATGGAAACTACGCTTTGAATGCTAACATACGTTGCGCTCAAAGCTGTGGTGCCGATAATTATATTTGGAGAATTACCCCTTCAGGTGGTTCAGCACTTCCAGATGTAACTGTACCTGGAAACAGCACCATCGTTAACCTTTGTAGCTTTACCGGAATTCTTCCGGGTACTACCTATAGTGTAGAAGTTGCAGTTGTTTACGGTGGTATTCAGTATGCATTCGGTCCTGCTAACCCAATTAACACAACTGCACAGCCTGTTGTTACGCTACGTTTAGCAGATAACTGTGCTAACGCAGGTCCTTTGGCTTTAGGTTATACCATCTTCACAAGTGCATTCGTGCCATGTGCTCAAGATTGGACTTGGGAATTTACCCGCACAGATGTACCTGAACTCCCTATCTACTGGAGAAAAGGTAATGGTGTTCGTACACTTAAGCTTAGCGATGTTAAAGATATCATCACTAACATTCCATTGTTGGTTGCTGGTGGCACTTATAACGTTCGTGTTAAGCCAGAGTATGGCAACTTCCTAGGTCAGGGTAATGACGTACCTGGTCTTCAGCCTCAGTATGATTTTGCTACTAATTATGGTGGTGTTCAGCAGATTTGTATCGTTGGTGCAGGTGTTATTGGCGCTGGTGAAAATGCTTCTGTAACAGAAGGTACTACACCTGTTCGTGATACTGGAGTGTCAATTGCTGCTGCTCTTTACCCGAATCCAACTAATGGTTCATTCGTTAATTTGAACATTAACAATATCAATGAAGCTACTGATCGTGTTCTTGTAGATATCTACGACGCATTTGGTAAACTTGTTAGAAGCGAGCAATTCGCAACTAATGGTTCTTCATTAAACACTGTAATCAATTTCAATGGTGAAATTGCAAATGGTGTTTATATGGTGAATATCATCGTTGGTGATAAAGTTCAGACTGAGCGTTTGGTTATCCAGAAGTAATCTGTAACTAATATTGTTTATAAAAGAGGCCGGAATAATCCGGCCTCTTTTAATTTGTCCATTTCAAATGCAGATTATTCTTTGAGCTATAGCGCTATTTTCACGCCCGAAGTAAAATAGGGTCAAACATTTCAATAAGATAGGCCATCAAGCCATTTAAAGACTAAAATCTTAGTTTAATGTGGGTATCCTATATCTATACAATAGTAATGTTGCCAGCGAATAATGCTCCTTATTGTTCAATTACATATAGTTACAATCAAAATTATTAGTTGAATTGCTGCTTTAACTCAGTATTCCCGCTTTACGCTTGGATCAGTTTTTATGTGTTCCTACTAAATGTGGCGTTTTTTGAAACTTTTCTTGTTGTCTTGAGGATAGTTACTAATTTACACCCTCTAAAGTGACCTTAACCTTTGTGATAAAAAACGCTAAGTGCTAGTTAATGCTGATAGTGAAGGAATTTAATATATCCTTCATATCTCCTTTTTACCAAAGTCCTAGTTTTGGACTTTCCCGAATTTGCTTTCACAGTTCCTTAACACAATAACCAATTTAAATGAAACGTACATTACTATTAGCTTTAATGGCTGTCCTCTGTTGGGGATCGGCCAGCGCACAACTTGTTCAAGTTGTGAATGAGGTGCATTATGATCCGGCTATTGGCCCGCCAGTTGCTGGCTACCCTGCTGCTCATAAAACCTATCGTGTCTATGCAGAATTGCAGGATCCTACAGACTTTGTGTCTTCGATCTTCGCAGTTGCAGGTTGCCACAGTATTTCTGTTACTGCTGAAAACCAAATCCACAATAACTCTTTTGGTGCTACACTAGGAGAAGGTATCAACTTGGCCTTTTGCGTTTTTGTTCCAAGTTTGTGTTATGACTCTTTTGTTACCATTGGTCGCGAAAACAGCGGCTCTCCTGGTAATTCAAATGGTGCTATTGCTGCTTGTCCTAACGCTTCCGCTTGGTCAGCTTCATTAGGTATTGTACTATCGGCTCCAAACTTAAACGTTTGCGATGGTGCAATATTTGCTCTTAATGGCGATATTAATGGATTTCCAACGGGACCAAACAACAGAGTTTTGTTGTTCCAACTTACTATCCCAGATGCAGTTTCATTTACTTACAACTTGAATCTTCAAATCTTTGACGAATCAATAGGTGCTGATGAGATTCGCTATGTATGGGATGAGAACAACATAGGTTGTGCTTCTCCTTCTGAAGTAAGCGGTCAATGTCTTGGTCTTATCTTCCCTGAACCTGGATTATGCGCTGGTGTACTTGGATGTACTGATGCCGGTGCTTGTAACTATGACGTAAATGCAACTCAAGACGATGGTTCTTGCGAATTCCTTTCTTGCGCTGGTTGTACTGATGCTGGTGCTTGTAACTACGATGCTCTTGCTACTATAGACAATGGTTCTTGTACTTTCCCTGGTTGTACTAACGCAAATGCATGTAACTTCAATCCTGCCGCAGGTTGCGATGATGGTTCTTGTACTTACCCTGGTTGTACTGACGCAGGTGCTTGTAACTATGATGCATTAGCAGGTTGTGATGATGGATTATGTGTTTTCCCTGGCTGTACAAACGCAAATGCATGTAACTTCAATCCTGCCGCAGGTTGCGATGATGGATCTTGTGATTTCTCTTGCTACGGATGTACAAATGTTACAGCTTGTAACTATGATGCCGGTGCTACAATAGATGATGGTACTTGTGATTTCTCTTGCTACGGTTGTACAGATATCAATGCATGTAACTTCGATCCAGGCGCTACTATAGACGACGGATCATGTGATTTCTCTTGCTACGGATGTACAGATGTTACAGCTTGTAACTATGATGCCGGTGCTACAATAGATGATGGTACTTGTATTCCAGCAGGTTGTACTGATCCTGGGGCATTAAACTTTGACGTTAATGCTGGTTGTGATAATGGATCTTGTTCTTATCCTGTAGGATGTACAGACCCACTTGCTTGTAACTACGATGCAGGTGCTATTACAGATAACGGTACTTGCGAATTTGTTTCTTGTGCAGGTTGTACCAACCCAGGTGCTTGTAACTACGATATGAACGCAACTATCGACGACGCTTCTTGTGAGTTTGTTTCTTGTGCTGGTTGTACTGATGCTGGTGCTTGTAACTTCGACGGAGCAGCAACTATCGATGATGGTTCTTGCGAATACCTATCATGTGCAGGTTGTACTGATGTAAACGCTTGTAACTATAATGCTCTTGCTACTATAGACAATGGTTCTTGTACTTTCCCTGGTTGTACCAACGCTGGTGCTTGTAACTATAATGCATTAGCCGGTTGCGATGATGGCTCATGTACTTTCCCTGGTTGTACAGATGCCGGTGCTTGTAACTATGATGCCAACGCAGGTTGTGATGATGGTTCTTGCACTTTCCCTGGTTGTACAGATGCCGGTGCTTGTAACTACGATGCATTAGCAGGTTGTGATGATGGATCATGTACTTTCCCTGGTTGTACAGACGCTGGTGCTTGTAACTATAACGCAGCAGCAGGTTGTGATGATGGTTCTTGTGATTTTGGTTCTTGCACAGGATGTACTGATCCAGCTGCTTGTAATTATGATGCAGCTGCCCTTGTAGATGATGGATCTTGTATTCTTCCAAATCCTGAAGATAACTGTGCTAATGCTATCGGTGTTGCTATTGGCGTGACTACTTTGGTTGACAACTCTTGTGCAACTCCTGATGGTCCTGCTCAAACTTGTATGTTCCTCAATGACCCAGTTCAAGGTGATGTTTGGGTATCATTTGTAGCTCCTGCAGGTCAAGGTCAATTGAACATTGCAACTACTGGTGATGGTTCAATCACTCTTACTGATACAGGTATCGCAGTATATCAAGGTTGCGGTGGTCCACAAATCGGTTGTGATGATGATAGTGGCGTAGGCTTATTCTCACTTATTCAGATCTCTTTATGTGATTTGAATGCTGGTGGTACTTACTATGTTCAGATTGATGGCTTCAATGGCGATTCTGGTACTGCCAATATCACTATTTCTTTAGTTGATCTGGGAGGTTGTACTGACCCTGCTGCTCTTAACTATGATGCATGTGCTAACCTCGAAAATGGATCATGTATTTATGCTGGTCTTCCAACGCTTGCAATTTCTCCTGAATTCTTCCCAAGCTGCACAGGTATTGCCGGTGTAACTACGCTTCCAGGTGCTAACAGTGGATTGCCATCATTTGGTCCTTTCGGTGGAAACGCTGATGACGAAGTATTCTATCAGTTTACTGCTCCATGTAATGGTGCTATTAAAGCTTTAGTAGATGGTGCTAATAACCTAGATGCTGTTGTCGAATTGTTCGATGGCTCATTTAACATTCTTGATGCAGCTGATGCAACGCTTGATGGTGGTTCTGAAATCGTTTATAGCGACGGAATTATTGGTGGAAACACTTATTACGTTCGTATTTACGATTATTTCACTGGATTTACGGGTGATTTCACCATTTGCTTAACTGCTTACTGTGCATCTTCACCTGATGGGCCTTATCCATCACTTACTTACCAAGCTTGTGACGTTTACAAGTGTGACTTCATCCCTGGTGTTTCTAGCTACAACTGGAATTTCGTTCCACAAGGTGGTGGTGCTACTTTAACGTACAGCAGCGTAGGTAACTATACTTTCGTTAACCTGAGCGACCTTAGCGGTCCAGTTCAGTACGGCGAAACTTACGATGTACGTATTGATGCAGTATTTAACGATCCAGACCTTGGTACTATCGTAGTTGATGGTCTTATCACCGATGTTTGTGTGATGGAAGATGCTCCTTCTACTGAACTTCGTTCTGATTTCGTAGGTGGAACTTATGCGCTTAATGCTAATATCCGTTGCGGTCAAAGCTGTGGTGCTGATTCTTACATCTGGAGACTTACTCCGGTTGGTGGAAGCTCACTTCCTGATGTAACTGTACCTGGTACAAGTACTATCGTTAACCTTTGCAGCTTTGCCGGAATACTTCCAGCAGCAACTTATGATGTTGAAATAGCTGTGGTATATGGTGGTGTTCAGTATGATTTCGGTCCAGTTAACCAAATCAACACTAGCGCTCAACCTGTTGTTACGCTACGTCTTGCTGACAACTGCTCTAACGCAGGTCAATTAACTCTAGGCCATATCATCTTCACTAGTGCATTCGTGCCATGTGCTAAAGATTGGACTTGGGAATTCACTCGCACTGATGTAGCTGAACTTCCTATCTATTGGAAAAAAGGTAATGGTGTTCGTACACTTAAGCTTAGCGATGTTAAAGATCTCAACACTAACACTATGTTGTTAGTTGCTGGTGGTACTTATAACGTTCGTGTTAAGCCTGAGTATGGCAACTTCCTAGGTCAGGGCAATAACGTGCCGGCTCTTCAGCCTCAGTATGATTTTGCTACTAACTACGGTGGTGTTCAGGAGATTTGTCTAGTTGGTGCAGGCGTTGCCGGTGGTAACAACGAATTCGCTGGTCAAAACACAAGTCCTGTTCGCGATGCTTCTGTAGCTATCGAAGCTGCTATCTATCCTAATCCAACTAATGGTTCTTTTGTGAACCTTAACATCAATAACATTGATGCAAACACAGACCGTGTATTAGTTGATATTTATGATGCTTTCGGTAAGCTTGTAATGAGCGAGCAATTCGCAACTACAGGATCTTCTTCTTTCAATACTGTAATCAGCTTCAATGGCTTAATTGCTAATGGTGTGTACATGGTGAATATCACCGCTGGAAACACTGTGAAGACTGAGCGCCTTGTTGTTCAGAAATAATCCTATCTAATACTTTTGTAAAAAGCCGTCCCGTTTATTCGGGGCGGCTTTTTCTTTTCTATGCATCCTGCTTTTAACCATTTATTGACACCTGAAAATCATACCGTACAGGTGTCTGTAATAGTCCAATTCCGTATTAGTCCATTGGGCTATAACAGCTAATCTAATGGCATTTACCAATCTTTCATATAAAATGTTTTGGACTATATTATATGTAGATTTGGTATAATTTTTATCTTAAATTAGCTTCTGTAAGGGCTTCGGCATTATATTTGACATCATTCAGAAAACAATTTTTATGCGTATCAAATTCTATTCATCGGCAATTCTATTCACGCTAATTATTTTAGCTCAAAGTATATCTGCTCAGTTTTATTACGCTATTGAACCAGTGTATAACGACAGAATTGAGTCAGCAGTAGTATTGAATAATGAATTAAACAAGGCTGCCCTTGAAAATCAAAAACTCATACTTCCTGGCGTATGGAAGTTCGGAGAATTTAAAATGGTAGAAGTGCTAGATCTTAATAGCCTGATGCATAAGGAATCAACTCTTGCCGTTTTACCACTTGCAAAGAGAAATCCTAAAACAAAATGGACCGAATACTATTTGTGCATTGTTACTTCTTTGAAGCCCGATGTAGAGCTACAAGCTAAGCATAAAAAAGATCAGGTTTTTTTAAACCGAAATGATTTTGATGTCCTAGCTGAAATACCCATTGATAGCGCCTTGTACATGGATGGGCTCTATCGCAGAATGTATATGAAGTCGATACTCAGATATGCAGATGAGTATTCTAAGAATTTTGAGAAAAAAGGCAGCAATGATTTGTATCGATGGGGCTTTGCGGTTTACAATCCAGATACTATTTTCATTAAAGTTGATGATATAGCCAACCATCTCCGAAAGCCGGAAACCATT
Organism: Flavobacteriales bacterium; assembly: GCA_041688765.1. Classification (GTDB taxonomy): domain Bacteria; phylum Bacteroidota; class Bacteroidia; order Flavobacteriales_D; family Sanyastnellaceae; genus JBDNHP01. Next base: position 14,485 of record JBDNHP010000266.1, on the reverse strand, counting down.
GCTGAACTAACAAGTAAATTGAGCGTTGTTAGATCAGATCCTGCCGGAAATATATTTAGAAGCGCATTAAGAAGTAAGCAAGCTATTGCTGATGTTTTTGAACTTAAGCGAGATGATAAACGCTTTGTTGTGAGATGTGTTTACACGCTGGATTTAGGCCTTATTTATATGGAAGAGCGGGAATTACAAGAACATGAAGCAGGGCTTTTTGGAAAAGCTGACATTTCCAGATTTGAATCGCAACTTAAAGAGGCTGAAATTACTAGGTTAAAAGCTGGTGGGCCTATCGGTAGATAGAATTAATCCTTATTACCCCAAGCATATTGATCGATTAGCCAAGTTAGCGCTGCTACAGTGCCTGCCCCTAATTCCAACTCTCTGCGATGAACGTTTTCAAAAATGTCTCGGTCGCTATGGTGATAATCGAAGTAACGTTGAGAATCCGGAGAAAGCCCAATAAGAGCAATATTACCATCTTTAAGTGGGCCAATGTCAACCCCGCCATGGCCTTCTAAAAACGAATGTATTTGATAAGGTTCAAAAAGTTTGGACCATGATTTAAATAGTGTTACCTGATTATCATTGGCATCTATTCTAAATCCTCTTGGCGTGAATCCACCAGCATCGCTTTCAATAGCGGCGATGTGATTCATTCCCAATTCTTTGGCAACCCGAGCATAGGTAATTCCACCCCGATTGCCATTTTCTTCATTAATGAAAAGCACCACCCGCAAAGTGTGTTTGGGTCTTATTTTTAGACTCTGAAATATGCGAAGTACTTCAATGCTTTGCACAATGCCCGCGCCATCGTCATGCGCTCCTTCACCTATGTCCCAAGAATCTAAATGACCGCCTACTACAATGTATTTATCCGGGAATTCTGATCCTCTTATTTCGGCAATAACGTTGTGCGATAAAACATCTGGATGTTTTACACAGCGTAAATCCATCTCAAATTGCAGATTGGGATTTTCTTTAAGCGAGGCACTTATGTATTTGGCATCGGTTGTACTAATGGCGGCGGAGGGGATCTTCAGTACCCCTTCCAAATAATCCATTGCTCCAGTATGTGGAAATTCATCATCGGCTAAAGTGAGTGAACGCACTATGGTACCTATTGCCCCATATTTTGAAGCTTCGGAAGCACCCTTGGTACGCTGATCATTTGCACCTCCGTATGCAGCCCCTGTATTGATAAGCAAAGGATCCATCGCTCTATTAAAAAAGACAATTTTGCCCTTGATTTTTTCCTCGCCTAAGGCCGCGAGATCCGTAAAGTACTTAACTTCTATTACCTCTCCCTTTATTGGTTTTTCACACCCCACAGAGCCGCCAAGAGCAGTGATATTGATTTTTTTCTGTTCATTTTCCAAATAAACGATTCCAGATTCACAACAGCCTCTTTCCCATTTTGGAACCATTACCTCTTGAAGAAAAACAGTATCGAAGGCATAAGATTTTAAAAGCTCATATCCCCAAGCAACTGCTTTTTCAGCCTCCGGACTCCCGCTTAATCGTGCGCCAACATCCTTGCACAAGACTCTTAAATTTTCATAAGATTGCCCATTTCCAAGGGCTTCATCATAAATAGATCGGATTATAGCCGAATCCAATTTACTATTGTTAGCCGGAACAGATTGCGCAGCCGCACTTTGGGTAATTAGGAAGAGCGAAAAGAGGAGTAAATTTATCTCCAGCCTAATATTGAAAGAATTGCGATGGAACTTAATCACATTGAGTAATTTTGTGCTCTAAAGATAATAAGCATGGCATTAACCCCAACCACACCTATTCCCTTAGGGTTTAAAGCCCCAGAATTTGCTCTTCCGGATGTGATTTCTAGTAAGATTTTAGATTTTAAAGCGGTAAAAGGAGCGAAGGGGACTTTGGTGATTTTTATCTGTAATCATTGTCCTTATGTAACTCATATCATTACTGAATTGGTAGAATTGGCAGAGGAATATCAACAAAAGGGTTTTGGTTTTGTTGCCATCAATTCCAATGACGCTATCAAATATCCTCAGGATTCAGCCGAAAATATGATGGAGTTTGCGAAAACAAATCAATTTTCTTTTCCTTATCTGTATGATGAAAGTCAGGCCATCGCAAAAAGCTATGATGCGGCATGCACACCTGATTTTAACGTTTTTGACTCTAATGACATTTGCGTTTATAGAGGCGAGTTTGACGCTGCTCGTCCTGGAAATTCAGTTCCAGTGAACGGAGAGAGCTTAAAAACGGTTCTTGAATTATTATTAGCAGATAGGGAAGTGCCGCAGGAAGGACAAAAACCTTCCATAGGTTGTAATATTAAATGGAAGTAAAATGAAATATAATCTGAGTGAAATCTCTGAAATAATAAAGAATCGCAGAAGTATTGCTCCTGAAAAATACACCTCGCGCAAAGTTCATCGGGAAATTGTGACGAATGTATTGCAAAATGCATTGTGGGCGCCAACACATGGAATGACTCAGCCCTGGAGGTTTAAAGTGTATATGGAAGATGGTTTGAAAAAACTGTCGAGGGATTTACCTGAGATTTATAAGAGCTTGAGCCCAGAAGATAAATTCAGTCCCTCGAAATATGAGCGTTTTAAACAACGCCCATTGGAAGTTTCAGTAATGATCATGGTGTGCATGGAAAGAGCCTCAGATAATAAAGTTCCGGAGATTGAAGAAGTAGAAGCGGTTGCATGTGCTGTTCAGAATATGCACTTAACTTGCACTGCTTATGGACTTGGCGCTTTTTGGTCGAGCCCTGGATTCATTTATAAAAAAGAGTTTAACCAATATCTTGGTTTAGGAGATGAAGATAAATGTCTTGGGATTTTCTTTATGGGATATCCGGATGGAGAATGGCCGAAAAGCCATCGCAAGCCATTGGAATACGTTACTGATTGGATTACTCTGGATCAATAATTATGCAGCTCACTAATTACTACGATCATCCTTCAGATAACCGATATATGGTTTATCAGTTCTATGTGCCTGAACATGCAGAAGCATTTGAAGCAATGCTTGTAGAAAAGAAGGTTCAGTTTGAGCGATTCTTGGATGAGGAAGGAGTACGCCCATGTATTTTATTTGGGGTGCATAAAACGCATAAAACAAGTTCTAATCATGCGAATTTCATGGTTCACGCTAAATACCGTTCGCCCTTTATTCCAAATCTTGTACTGAGATATAGTGTTTTAATCATAACCATTGTTATGATTGCAATGGCTATCATAGGTTATATTAAAAGCACTGAATGAAATATTGGCTCCAAATAGTAGTTCTTTTCGCACTCAGTTTGATTGCTTTTTCACTGAAATCACAACTGAATGTAACCACATTCGGCATTCAGTTTAAACCCATTTTCTCGAATAAATATTTTGATACCGGACCTATACAAGTTCAAAAGGATTTTCTATCGGTTAACTTTGAACCGAAAGGAGGGTATTCTTATGGAATGATTATCCGAAAAGGCCTGAGTGATCGTATTTCTATTGAGACAGGAATAAATTATACCCGTAGAGTTTACAATACTCGATTTACGGATTCTGATAGTTTGGTAAATGCTGAGTTGGCTTTCAGATTTATCTCTTACGAAATTCCGGTGCAAGCGCTTTTCTTTGTGCGGCTAGGCGATAAAATATGGATGAATGGGGCAGGGGGAGTATCAATTGACTTGTATGCCTCTGATGTATTTGTTTCAGATTTTGTAAATAATAACGGTATAATTTATGATTTTGAAGTTCGCACTTTTAGGCGGAGTATTGCTCAATTGGCTTTACTTGCAAATTATGGATTTGAGTACCGTACAGAGGAAGATGGATTTATTTATCTGGGATTGAGTTATCACAGGCCCTTTACGTATATGGCTACCAGCGAAGCTACCTATTCTCATGATGGTTTTATAAGTAAATTAAGTAGCAATATAAATGGCAACTATTTAACTATTGACTTGAGGTATTATTTCCATGAAGATCCAGAGAAGAAGAAGAAAAAAGTGAAGAGGTCGAATAATTAAATAATAAAATATTTATTGGAATGATATTTTATTTGAATGTTGTTTGATTTCGCATAATTTAAATTGAATTTTGCCTCCTGCGAAAATCACTATGGTTATTTCAGTTTTTGTGATTATTCGGATTCAATTGGAAACCCCTTTGTTGTTGTTTAATTGGAGGGGATTCTAATTCCCGAGAATCAGATACAAGATGGCAAATCTCAGACTCAGAGCCAGAATCTTGATAAGCAAAAAAGAGGTGCAAGCACCTCTCTTTTGTTAAAACCAATTTACCTTAACCTTAACCAAAATATTATTGAGCAACCAGTGTAAAACTGATTTTCACATCATCATAAATCATATAGTCACCAAGTCCGTCAAAAAAAGAACCTGAGTTGTAACGGATATCCCATTTGGTTCTGTCGAATGTTAAGTCAGCTGCAGCGGTAACCACATCATTACTTATGTTAATCTTAGCGGGAAAGCTGATATCATTGGTAATTCCTTTGATATTGAGCGTTCCGCTGATTTCATAATTATTGCCGTTTTCACCTTTTTTCGGAGTAAAATTCTTAAGCGTAAATGTACTTGTAGCATGAGAGCTAACAGAAAAGAAATCTTCTGATTTTAAATGGCCAATTAATTTTGCATTAGTGTCCTTGTCTTCTATATCGTCAACAGTAATACTGGTCATATCCATTACTATATTGCCTGAAATGATTACGTTGTTATCCAAAGACAAGCTTCCTTCTTTTATTTTCACCGTTCCGTCATGTGAACCGGCTACCTTTTCTGCAATCCATTTCACACTGCTTTTTTTAGTGTCAACGCTGAGTTTTTTTGGGTCTCCGTCAGACTGAGCTAGCATAGAGCCAATACTCATAACGGTAATTAGAATAGTACTGATAATCTGTTTCATATTGTTTTTGTTTTGTGTTATTTATTCAGCCCCGCAGCTTATCCAACAAGTTGTTAAGCGTTTGGGCTTCAGTTTCATTAAGTGCGTGTAAGTGTTTGTTCATGTGCTTCATGCTCTTGTCTAATTCTGCAAGTACATCCAAGCCTTTTGGAGTTATTAGAATATCCACTTGTCTTCTGTCTTCCAAACATTCTCGTCTTTGGAGCATGTTTTTCAATCTCAGTTTTTCCACTAATCTTGAGCAGTTGCTCATGCGATCAATCATGCGTTCTGAAATATCCTGCATGGCCATTGGAGCACCTTTTGAACCGCGCAGTATTCTCAAAATGTTGAACTGTTGTATACTTAAATCGTAATCCTTTAGGAATTGATTCTGCATCCCGGCTAACCAACCTTCAGTAAACATCAAGTTAACTGCCAGTTTCTGGTATTCATCCTTAAATGCTTTTTGCTTTATGGCTTCTTCTATTTTCACATAGCAAATGTATGTATAAACATTAGATGTATAGACATATAAAATGTTAAAAAGCCTAAAAGCCTGATTAAATAGCAGGCTATCAGTTAGATAGGCTTTATATCACTTATGGAGGCTAGTTTAAAAGGGCTATTTATATAGCGGCCAATAGCTCTTTTACAATATCTGAAATCACTTTGCCATCTGCTTTACCCGCCAATTGTTTCGAGGCCATTCCCATTACTTTGCCCATATCAGCCATGGATTTAGCTCCACTTTGTTCAATAACAGCCTGCACGGCAGACCGAATTTCTTCCTGACTCATTGGTTCAGGTAAATAGGCTTTTATTACTTCTGCTTGTTGCATTTCCTCATCATAGAGTTCTTGTCTGTTTTGCTCCTTGTATATAGCAGCAGATTCAAGGCGTTGCTTATACAGCTTATCAAGAATTTTTAAGGCAACAGCGGGATCAACTTCGCCACCACTGCCGTCCTTGGTCATTTCGAGCAGTAATTTTGATTTTATATCACGCAAAGCCGTTAGCTTTTCTTTTTGTTGTGCTTTCATTGCAGACTTGATGTCTTCATTGATTTGATCTGTGATGCCCATAATCCGATTTATTTAGTCTGCAATTTCCACATTTATCGGCTTAGTCCCGAACTATGAATTTAAGAAATTGCAATTAGTCTCCGAACATTTATGAACTCTCTTTAAACGGTCTATTGTTTTGAGGCGAAAGCGCTAGGTGATATTTTCTTTACTATTGCGTATTAGTTCATCTGCATTCTTCGAATTCTATTGCATCAAGTGCTTGAATTGAAAGCTTGTTTCTAGATAGATTATTTAAGGCGGTTCAATTTGTTGTATAAGAAAATGGAGCACAAAAAAAGGCCGGAAAATATCCGGCCTTTGCAATTTGAAACTTATTATTAATCCGCATTGTCATGCAAAAACGGATTGTTAGGTTTAATCTGGGTTACCTTTTCTCCAGCTGCATTCATATCAGTATTTAATGCAAATCTGGAAAGATTACTTTCAGAGGAGTGAGGCACATTGTCGAGCTTCAGGCCTTGTCTGCGGAATGCAGGCTCTGCTTCAAGCTCGTTTAAACCTGCTGCAGTTTTCATGCGCTGGGTGTACTCTCTGATTTTCTGTTCGCGCTGACGATTTCTAGAAAGGAGAATATCACGTGACGGGCGATTTTCTTCGGGTCCTAGTTCATCAGAATTATTAAAAATAATACTGTCTGTATTTACGCTTTCAAGCTTGATACTTTCGATAGGGTCGTCAAGCGTAAATATTTTTTTCTCTTCTTCTTTGGCTACAGGAGCAGGTGTTTCAACATTGAATAGAACTTGATCTTTAGTCTCTTCTAATGATTCATCAGAAAAGAGCACGGGCTGTATGTTTTCATTTACCGGCTCTTCAATCGTTTTCAAAAAAGGTATTTCTGGAATTGCAGGGCTTACTTCTACAAGTCCGCTCGAATCTTTTCTTGCATTGATGTCGATAGGACTTTGGATGCGCGAAACGATTTCTTTTGGCGAATTAACCTCAAGATTAATTTTAATTGGTTGTTCTTCCGCAACAGGGAATCCCATATTTACCTGATTGGTAGGGAAGCCGGTAGCAATTACCGTTACACATAGATCCTCACCTAAAGAATTGTCAGATCCATAACCCCAAATTACTTCGGCATTCATTCCGGCAGATTCTTGAATGAATTCTGTAATCTCCGTGATTTCATCCATCAAAACTTCTTCCTGACCGTAGGTGATATTGAGGAGGATATAATTAGCTCCGGTGATATCATTATCGTTCAAAAGCGGAGATTCAAGGGCAGTAGAAACGGCGGCAAAAGCTCTTCCTTCGCCACTTGCTCTTGCAGATCCCATAATGGCTACACCGCTGTTTTTCATCACGGTTTTAACGTCGTTCATATCCACGTTAATTTCGCCTGTAAGGGTAATCATTTCAGCAATTCCTTTAGCCGCGGTGCATAGCACTTCATCAGCGTGAGAGAAAGCGGCTTTAAGGGTGAGATTGCCGTATAATTCGCGAACTTTATCATTGCGAATAATGAGCAAGGTATCTACAGCATCGCGCATTTCTGTTAGACCGAAATCAGCCTGATTTTTACGCTTTTTGCCTTCGAAAGCAAAAGGGATAGTTACAATTCCAACGGTAAGAATTCCCATTTCACGGGCTGCTTTTGCAATGATTGGTGCTGCACCTGTTCCGGTGCCACCGCCCATGCCGGCAGTTATAAATACCATGGTGGTATTTTTACCAAGAATTTCTTTTATCTCCTCGAGGTTTTCAATCGCTGCATTTCTTCCAACTTCTGGAATGGCCCCTGCACCTTTGCCATCAGTGAGTGTTGCACCTAATTGGATTTTTAGCGGAACAGGACTTTTGTCCAATGCCTGTGAATCGGTATTGCAAACAATGAAATCCACCCCTTGAATTCCTTGTTCGTACATATAGTTCACTGCATTGCTTCCACCTCCGCCAACTCCAATTACTTTAATAATGGAGTTGTGGTCCTTTGGTAGATCAAATCGCATGAAGTCTGTGCTGTTGTTATCTTCCATGTTCCGTCTTATTGCGCTGTTAATGAGAGAATTCTATTTTTTAAAATCGGATAGCTTCCCAAGTTCGAAGAAAATCAATTAGTCTTTAACATACAACTTGATTTATCAAAAGCGTTAACCACCGATTGTTATTAACCTTAGTTGTCTTCTTCGTGCTCAAACCAATCTTTTAGCTTAGAGAGAAGTTTGAGTGGACTTCCTTCTGCTTTTTTCGCTGGTCGTAGTGGTTCCTTGGTGTCAACCATAGGCAAGTGATGCTCGTATCCTTTAATTACCAAGCCTATACCGGTTGAATTTAAAGGAGAAATAATTTCTTCACTTGGAGCTTTGCTAACATGTTCGTTTGGGTATCCAATTCTGCAATCCATACCGGTGATGTACTCGATGAGCTGCGGCAAATGGCGCAACTGCGATCCTCCACCCGTCACTACAATACCTCCGATTAAGTGTTTTTCAAAACCTGAATTTCTGATTTCGTAATACACGTGATCAATGATTTCTTCCATTCTGGCTTGAATAATACTTGCCAAATTTCGTAGTGTTATTTCCTTAGGTTCACGTCCTCTTAAACCTGGAATGCAAACCACATCTTTCTCGCGGTTTTCACTGCTGATGGCAGATCCAAATTTCACCTTTAATTGCTCGGCCTGATTGCGCATAATGGTGCAACCCGATTTAATATCTTCGGTGATCACATTTCCGCCAAAAGGTATAACGGCGGTATGCCGAATAATGCCTTCTTGAAATATTGCAATGTCAGTAGTTCCACCTCCAATGTCAACCAATACAACCCCTGCTTCTTTTTCTTCTTCGCTTAATACTGCTTCACTGGATGCGAGTGGCTCGAGAATCAGCTGATCTACCGTCAATCCTGCTTTAGACACACATTTATATATGTTCTTTATCGCAGCAATTTGTCCGGTGATGATATGGAAATTGGCTTCCAATCTAATCCCTGACATGCCAATGGGATCTTTAATGCCCTGTTCACCATCGATGGTAAATTCTTGAGGTAAAACATGAAGAATTTCTTCGCCCGGTTGCATCACAATTTTGTGCATATCAGCAATCATGGCATCTACATCAGCCTGAGAAATCTCTTCATCTATACTGTTGCGCATGCGTTGTCCGCGATGCTGCAAACTTTTAATGTGTTGCCCGGCAATTCCCACATTCACCACTTTAATGTTGATGCCGTATTCTTCAGCCTGTTTTACAGCCTCTTTAATGGACTGCACAGTCTTTTCGATATTGGAAACAACACCGCGTGTTACGCCAACAGATTCACTCTTACCCATGCCGAGTATTTCGAGCTTTCCATTCTCATTTTTGCGACCCACCATACAGGCAATTTTGGTGGTGCCAATGTCAAGTCCTACTATGATTTCTGACGACTCCATGTTGTCTTTTTTTCTCGTTGTTGCTAAGCATTATTTTCTACAAACCACCTGACCTTTAAAACGAAGATCAATTGATTTGTATTGGTCAATTCCTCTTGTTGGCAATACTTTTTCATAGAATGCCATCATCTTTTTAATTTGCAGCTCAAGCTGCTCGCCTTTTCCAATGAGGATTCTATGATTTCCTACGCGCGGAACAATTTCAAATTCGTAATCGGCATTTACATAAATGTGATCCAATTGTGCTTTCCAAAATGAATCAGAATTGATGTATTCAATGATGCGAAAGGCATCATCAATTATTGATTTATCGGATAGTTCTGGGTTAAGTGCTAATTCATGAATCCCTTTGCCTTTTCCTTCATAAATGTTTCCTGTAAAAACAGGAACATGCGCTGTAAAATGCTTAGATAGTGGCACAATCCCACCTTCTGTATCGAGGTAAAATCCACCCCCATCAGCATTAATAAATCGTGCAAGTGGCCTACACTGAAACACGGAAACTGAAATTCGGCCATCTACAGTTTTGTAAACGTCAGCGCTTTTTACTGCCGGAATTTCCAATACTTTTTGATGTATAGTTTCAACATCACTATCATTAATGGCAGAACCGATTAATGAGTCGCCAAGTGAGAATACTTTTTTCTTTACATCAGCTTCATCAATGAAATAGGTGCCATCACTATGGTCTATTTGAACATCAAATTTCCAACAGCGGGCATGTTTTCTTGAAGCATTTACGAAGCCAAGAATAACCAAACCGCCCAGAACTAAGGTTCCGAGTAGCACAATCTTTCCTATTCGCAATAACTTCTCTTTCATCTTTATATTTTTGACCAAATGGCTGAAAGTCGCTCAGAAAGCGGCTTTACCAATCGATCTATATCTCCAGCGCCTAAAGTCAGTACCACTTGGGCTGTGCTCTGGCATGCAACATCGAATAACTCACTTTTATCAACAAGCTTCACAGGGGTTTTCCTGATTTTATTCATAATCAATTGTGAATCAATTCCGGCAATGGGTTCTTCTCTTGCTGGATAGATTGGAAGTAGAATTATTTCATCTAATAATTCAAGCGATTTGGCAAATCCATCGGCAAAATCTCGGGTGCGACTAAACAAATGTGGCTGAAAAATACCGAGCACCTTCTTGCCTTTGTACATCTCTTTTACGGATTTTATGCAAGCTTTCAATTCCTCCGGATGATGCGCATAATCATCAATCATACTGTATCCGTTCACTTGCAACACATTCTCAAATCTGCGCTGCACTCCTTTAAAACTTTCGAGCGCATCTTTAATATGACTTTCTTCCACACCTGAGCGCAAAGCAGCGGCACAAGCTGCAACAGCATTTTCAACATTATGTCTGCCGGGTAAGCCTAAACGTATTTTGCGAATATTTCCACCGGGATAGGCTAAATCAAATTCGTATTTTCCGTCTTTGATGATGATATTTCTGGCAGAGTAATCTGCGTAGTCATCTAATCCATACTTCAGAACGGTTACATCTTCTCGTTCCACTAGCTTTAAGTCAGAACGAATGATTAAGATTCCACCCGGCTTTATTTTCATGCTAAATGCCTGAAAAGCTTCGTGCATGCTTGCTTTATCGCCATAGATATCCAGGTGGTCGGGATCCATGGAAGTAATAATGGCAATACTTGGCTCTAATGCCAAGAAAGAGCGATCGTACTCATCGGCTTCAGCAATACAAAATGCGGAATCCTGATCTATGAGCAAATTGCTTCCATAGTTAGCGGCGATTCCCCCTAAGAATGCGTTGCAACCATGTCCTGATTGTTTAAAAATATGTGCCACCATGGAGGAAGTGGTGGTTTTGCCATGTGTGCCTGCAACGGCTATAGTGCGTAGTTGAGAAGTGATAATACCGAGCACCTCACTTCTTTTTTTAATATTAAATCCTTTCTCTCGCAGATAAACGAGTTGAGGATGATTTTTTGGGACCGCAGGAGTAATCACGATCAATATTTTCGAAATCGGACTTACATGCAGGAGTCCAGGCAAATCATGAACGCTATCACCAAACTGTACTTGTATTCCTTCCATTTCAAGTTCGGTGATGATGGCAGAAGGGGTTCGGTCATATCCCATTACATTATAACCGGTTTGATTCAAAAATCTTGCAATCGCACTCATTCCAATTCCCCCGATTCCGAGAAAGTAAACGATTTCGATATCGGGTAGGAATTTTTTCATTTTTGCTCAGCGATTTGGATTACTTCTTTGGCAATGCGAATATCAGCATCGGCAATACCAAGTTTCTTGATATTTGCGGCGAGTTCATTTTTTAATTCATCATTATTCAAAAGAGCATAAGCCTGATTCCAAAGTGAGTTTCGGGCTTCAGAGTCTTTTACCATAATAGCAGCTTTTTTTACTACTAATGCTTCTGCATTTCGCGTTTGATGATCTTCAGCTACATGAGGAGAAGGTACCAAAATGCATGGTTTCGCAATTAAGCAAAGTTCTGAAATACTCATGGCCCCGGCGCGTGAAATAGTGATGTCGGCAGCAGCATAGGCCAAATCCATTTCTTTAATAAATACAGCGGTGAATCCATTGTTTTTTATGGATTGTGTTGCCGTTTCAGCATAAGACTTACCACTTTGCCAAATGATTTGAATGCTGCCATGTTTAGCAATTTCTGGAATGGCAGCATTTATGCTTTCATTTATCGTTTTTGCACCTAAACTTCCGCCGATTATGAGAACTGTTTTTTTATTTGGATCAAGACCGAAATGGGATATTGCTTGTTCTCTTTTTCCTTCGATCTGAAATACTTTTTTACGAACCGGATTTCCACTCAGGAATATTTTAGATGGCGGAAAGAATTTCTCCATACCTTCATAAGCAACACAAATCTTTTTCGCTTTTTTGGCAAGTAGTTTATTGGTGATTCCAGGATACGAATTTTGCTCTTGTATTACAGTCGGGATTCCTTTGCTCGCGGCAGTTCTCAACAATGGACCACTTGCATATCCGCCTACTCCAACGGCCACATCAGGATTGAATTTTTTTACAATTTTTCTGGCTTTAATCAGGCTTCCGAGTACTTTAAAAGGGAAACTCAGATTTTTAAATGTGAGTCTACGTTGTAGTCCACTGATATTTAATCCTTCAATTTGGTATCCAGCCTCTGGAACTTTTTCCATTTCAAGTCTACCAATGGCACCTACAAATAGAATCTCAGCCTCAGGTCTTAAAGACTTAATGGCGTCTGCGATTGCAATGGCCGGGAATACATGTCCTCCGGTGCCGCCGCCGCTGATTATAACTTTAAGCGCCGGCATAATTCTTCGGATTAGGCTCTATTGAATTTTCTTTGTTAGATGATTCTGTGGAAACATCATCCAATGCTTCTTCAGGATTAAATACAGTTCTGGTTACAGCCAGAATTAATCCTATAGTTATACAGGTAAATATGGTGGAAGTTCCACCCATACTCACTAATGGTAAAGCTTGTCCTGTTGTAGGGAAGAGATTAACACTAACGGCCATATTTATAATGGCTTGTATCGACAGTAAAAATGCCAGTCCTAAACCCATTAAACCGCCGAAATGCCTTGGACATTTCAATGATGCGCGCATGCTACGAAAGAGCAAAATCATAAATAAAATGAGTACTCCAAATCCACCCACAATTGATCCGTACTCTTCAATAATAAATGCATAAATCATATCAGAATAGGGGTGAGGCAAATAGTTTCTTGACGATCCTGTTCCGGGGCCATGAGGTAGAATACCGCCGTTATAGATTGCCATTTGCGCATATTGAACTTGATAATTACCATCACTAGTTGGATTACTAAAATTTTCGATCCTCCCAACCCAAGTGCCAAAACGAGGGAAAATATTAGGACTTGATTTGCCAAGAAAGAAAATCACAACTAAACCTGCTATACCAATAAGTACAATTTTGCCTAGATGTTTGAGTGGCACTCCGCCAATGTACATCAGCAAAAAGCAAACCATTCCCAGCATGGCTGCCGTGCTGAAATTTGCCGGTAAAATCAAAGCACAAATTGCAATAACAGGGATGAGAATAGGAACAACGCCTTGCATAAAATCATGAAGTACATTTCGTTTAACCGTCAATGTTCTCGCTACATAAATGATCAATGCTATTTTGGCAAAATCTGATGTTTGGAATGTTAAATTTATTCCGGGGATTTTTAACCAGCGACTTGCGTCATTTATGTTTACGCCAAAGAGCAAGGTGAGTAATAATAATCCTGCTGCTACCCACACCAGAATTACCGACACACGATTGATGTACTTGATTTTAATTTTGTGCACGAAATAGGCGGCAACTAATCCAATCCCGATCATCATAAAATGCTTGAACAGGAACTTAAATGAGTTGCCATCTGCTTTGTAAGCCAGCGTTGAAATTGCACTGTAAACTGCCAACAAGGAAATGATGGATAGGAATATAGTTACCATCCAGATTACCCGATCGCCCTGGAGCTTTTCCAGCAGATTGTTTACAGCAGTATTCATGGAAAAATTAGAGGCGTTTTACTGCTGCTTTGAATTGTTGTCCGCGATCTTCGTAATTTTCAAAAAGATCGAAACTTGCACAACAAGGGCTCAACAAAACGATATCGCCATAATAGCCTAAATTATAAGCAATTTTGACTGCATCCTGAGCACTTCGAACTTCCACAATGGTTTCAACCTTTCCTTCAAATGCTTTCAGTAGTTTGCTATTATCCGATCCCATACAAATGAGAGCTTTCACTTTTTTCTTAACAAGCTCATCCAGCTCATTATAGTCGTTGCCTTTGTCAACTCCGCCGGCAATCCAGATTACAGGAGAATCCTGACTTTCTAATGCATACCAGGTAGAGTTTACATTGGTGGCCTTACTGTCGTTTATGAAAGTGATTCCGTTTACTTTTGCAACAAATTCCAACCGGTGTTCTATTTGGTCAAAGTGCTCCAAACTTTCCCTAACTATTTCTTTCCGGAGTTCAAGAATTCTGGCGCCTATTCCGGCTGCCATTGAATTGAACAAATTGTGCTTGCCTTGCAGGGCCAGATCGTGAATGCTCATAGTAAATCCCTCGTTATTATTTATTTTGATAGTAAATTGTTCGTTGT
>JBDNHP010000265.1:0-7749 GCA_041688765.1 Flavobacteriales bacterium | reverse complement strand
TGTTCGAAAGTTGAAGCGTTTTCGCACTCATCTGTAGCAGTGTAAAGACGGATGATACGACCTGCGCAACCACCTGATACCGGAGTATCAACGTAAGTGATTGTTACATCACCACAGTTATCAGTAGCTGTTACTTCGATTGAATCGTAGTTATCACATGGAAGTTCGATTTCGAACTCACCAACGATAACAGGAGCAGTAGTGTCAACTACATTGATAGTCTGCGTTGCAGTTGAAGAATTTTCACACTCATCAGTTGCAGTGTAAGTACGCACAAAGCTATAAGCCTGTGGGCAGTTACCTTCCATAGAAGGACCATCAGCATAAGTTACAGTTACCTCACCACAGTTGTCTGTAGCGGCAGGAAGAATCACCGGAATCTCAGTATTGCACTCATAAGTAAGTGAGGCCAATTCTGGGAATACAGGAGCAGTAGTATCCTCAACAGTGATGGTTTGAACACGCATGGTTTGGTTGCCACAGTTGTCATATCCGCGGAAAATACGCAGGATAGTGTAGTTCTGTGGGCAAGAACCTGGCTCTTCCATTTCAGTTAGCTGAATATCAACAAGATCGTCACAGTTATCTTCAGCGATTGGGTAAACCACAGCTGGGATGACCTGATCACACTCAATAGTGATATCTTCTGGGAATTCTACAAAAACAGGATCAGTAGTATCTTCAACAGTGATTACTGTAGTTTCAACAGTTACGTTTTCACAGTAGTCAGTTGCAGTCCAAGTCCAAGTAATCGTGTAGTTATCTGTGCAATCACCAGGGGTGATTACTTCTGAAAACTCAACAGTTACTTCATAACCACATTCGTCATAAATCTCGATTTCAGGAACTGATGGTACGTTATCGCACTCTACAGTCTGATCTTCAGGATTTTCAACTACAGGAGGAGTAGTATCAAGTAGGGTGATGTACTGCTCCGTTTCAGAAACGTTACCGCACTCATCCTCTGCAGTCCAGGTACGAACAATCACACCTAAACATCCACCAGACTGAAGTTGATCTTCGTAGGTTAAAGTTACTTCACCACAGTTGTCTGTAGCTTCAGGACCTTCTACTGAATCAGCATCGGTACATTCTACTGCTGAATAGATAACATAGTCACCAAATACTGGAGCAGTTGTATCTACCACGTGGATAGTTACTGATACCATAGCATCGTTACCACAATCATCAGTTGCAGTGAAAGTGCGGATGATATCGTAAGACTGAGGACAATCATCTTCAGTTTCAACCATTTGATCAACATAAGTTACATCAACTAGTTCATCACAGTTGTCAGTAGCAGTTGCCCAAATAAATGCGATTTCTTCATCACACTCATAGGTAGCTTCTTCAGGAACGAAATCAAATTCAGGATCTGTAGTATCAACAACATAGATGTATTGTGAACGGTCTGTGCGGTTTAAACACTCATCAAGTGCAGCCCAAGTACGTACAATAGTGTACGCTTGTGGACAATCACCAGGAAGGATTTCTTCCGTTGGACCTAAAATAGTAACATCACCTTCGCAGTTATCTTCTGCAACAACAACACCGATAGCAGGAATTTCTTCGTCGCACTCGATAGTTTCATCAGCAGGGAATACAGTGAATAATGGAGCTACATCATCCCATACAGTGATGGTTTGAGAAGCGATACTTACGTTTCCACAAGCATCTTCTGCTCTCCAGAAGTAAGTAAATTCAGTATCATTAGGACAATCCTGTAAGTTAACAGGCTCACAAGATTTGTCAACGTTCACGTCACCGTGACCTTCCACTGACTCGCCATTCATCTGACCGTCGAATGTGAACCATCCTGACATACCGAAGTTAGCGTTCTTGTTATTAGCAGCCCATCCACACTGGAAGCCGAAATAATAGTTAGCAGGCATGTGGTAGAAATATAGATTGCTACCAGCAAAATCATTAGTACCTGTCATGGTTGAGAAACCACCTACCATTTCATAATACATCCACTCTTCGTAAAGTTGACCAGGAGTTGCAAGGTTCAAATCGTCTTTGTAAGAACGACCTAAATCAGACCACTCTGTCCAATCGCGCTTGTTTTCAAACCAGAAATCAACCACAAAAGATTGGTTAGGGTTTATACTGTTAGCAATAGTACCATACAAACGTGCAGTACCGTCGTTATATTCAATGAAATAACCTTCTGAAGCCCAGTTAAAGTTAGCTGAAGCAGCATAACCTAAAGTCTGTAAAGATGGAAGCCAAATAGCCCAATCAGCACCAACACCGAAAGCAGTTGTTGTAACACAACTGTCTGTAGGATTACCAGTTTCTGAAGTGAAAACCTCAGTGCTCACAACGCTTGTACATGCATCTTCTGCAGTAACTTCAAGAGGAGCCTCAACATCTTCAACACAATCAACCTCTACGTTAGCAGGGAAGTCGATGAAAACTGGACCTTCAGTATCAGCAACAGTAATAACTTGGGTACAAGTTTGAACTGTTCCATCAACAAATACGTCCCAAGTACGAGTGATTACCGTTAAGCACTCATCACCTTCGATGGTTTCAGAGGTAAGAACAACATCACCATTTCCACAGTCGCCAATAACTACAGGCGAACCAGTAGCATCAACATCTGTGTCAGCACCACACTGAAGTTCAAGATCATCAGGACAATTCACAAAACAATCGCCACAAAGAATTACTTCGAAAGCAGCACCAGGCACGTCCAAAGATGCACAAATTGATCCACCACCCTGAATGAGCAATGAATTAACTTGGAATCCGGTAGTTACACCTAGTTCAACAATGCCAAGATCAAGAGTGCTTGCATCGTATACTAAGGTGTGAATAGTGTATGAACCTATATTAGCTACTGAGAAATTAGGAGAGTTGTTTACATCAACAATAACTAATTCAGCACCACTAGTAAGTACATAGATTACAGAATAACCTGCTGGTACTATAGGCAAAGAAAGATGTGAAGCATTAAGCTCACCACCTTGCTCAATACAAGCTACGCTTTGATCTGCAGCAAGAGTGCCTGCATCTGCAACGCAGTATTCGCAAGAGCCATCAGTGATGGTAGCAGTTGGATCAAAGTTCAGAGCAGAAGGATCAGTACAACCGTAACAAGAATAGTCACAGCTTTGATCGTTGATAGTTGCATCTGGCTCATAGTTACAAGCTTCTTCATCGGTACAACCAGCACAAGATTCATATTCGCAAGTGCCATCATCAATGGTAGCCGTTTGATCGTAGTTACACGCGATAGGATCATTACATCCGTAGCATGAGAAATCACAGCTTTGGTTATCGATAGTTGCAGTTGCATCGTAGTTACAAGCTTCAGGGTTAGTACAACCTGCGCAAGAAACAAATTCGCAAGAGCCATCTTCTTCAGTTGCATTTGGATCGTAGTTACATGCTTCAGCATTGGTACAACCGAATGCATAAGAGCAAGAACCATTATCGCAACCTGCGTTGGCATCATAATTCAATGCATTTGGATCAGTACAACCAGCTGGAATACATGTTCCATCATTAAATGTAGCCGCAGCATCGTAGTTACATGAACCTGCAACAGTACAGCCATAACAAGAGAAGTCACAAGACTGATTATCAATGGTAGCAGATGCATCATAGTTACAAGCCTCTGGGTTAGTGCAACCTGCGCAAGAAACAAACTCACAAGACTGATTGTCGATAGTAGCAGTTTCGTCGTAGTTACAAGCCTCTGGGTTTGTACAACCTGCGCAAGAAACAAACTCACAAGTGCCATCATCTTGAGTAGCACCGGCATCGAAGTTACAAGCGTTTGGATTGGTGCAACCGTTAGCATAAGAACAGGTTCCGTTGTCGCAACCAGCGTTCATATCATAATTTATAGCAGTTGGATCGGTACAACCAGAAGGAATACATGAGCCATTATCAATAGTTGCGATTGCACTGTAGTTACATGCAGTGCTATCAGTACATCCGTAACATGAGAAATCGCAAGTACCATCATTAATGGTTGCGATCGGATCGAAGTTACACGCATCTAGTAAAATACATCCATAACATGAAAAATCGCAAGAACCATCATTGATTGTTGCGATAGGGTCGAAGTTACATGCGTCAGGTGAAGTACATCCATAACATGAAAAATCACAAGAAGCATCATCACATCCTGCATCAGGATTAAAATTACATGCATCAATATTGGCACATCCTGGGTAGGTACAAGAACCATCGTTCAAGTTAACCTGTGGATCGTAGTTACAAGCGTTTTCGTCATTACAACCAGGAATAGTATATGCGCAAAAACCATCATCACAACCAGCATTTGGATCATAGTTGTTAGCTAATGAATCTGTACAGCCTGGGAAGGTGCAGCCACCAATATTAAAGTTGGCATCTGGGTTGTAATTACAAGCAGCAGGATCTATACATCCTTCAATAACTGGGATACAAGAGCCGTTATCACAACCTGCATCTGCATCGTAATTAAGAGCTGTTGGATCTGTGCAACCAGGGAAAGTGCAAGAACCGTCATCTTCTGTAGCATCAGCATTGAAGTTACAAGCATTTGCATCAGTGCAACCTGCAACTGCCTGTTCATTAGAACTGAAATCGAATGCACAACGATTTTCGTTGGCACCTATTCCATTAGGGAAGATCTGCAAATTGATAAGACCGGTGATTTCACCATTGGTAGTAAACTGACCAATTAGAACGGTTAAGTCAGCACCAGCAACACCATTTAGATCGCCATTTAATCCAAAACAAGCACCACCAATAGCGCTAGACATGTTAAGTGCATTACCCGCTTCAAACGGAGCAATCCAAGGGTTAAATTGGTCTTCCGCAGTGTTGATAGCACTTCCAGGATCTAAGTTATTAGCGCGACCAATAGTGATCCAGCTGTCAAAAGCCAGTTCTGGTACAAAACCAAAAAATCCCGCGTTAATGTTAGAGCCTAGATGGCTTCCGAAAGGAGTTTGCCAGAAATTAGTTGATGAACTAACTGTCAATGGCTCCAAATTCGTTCCATAGATACTGGAAACGAAATCGGTAGGATTCTCTACATGCACATATAATCTATATGTGGTGTAGCCGTTGAGGTTGGTCGTACCAACAACTCCGGTGTGGACGGCGTACTCTTCTAATGTTAAAGAGTACCCGCTACAGTCATACTGGGCGCGGGCTGTACCAAAATACAACAGCGCTACTAGAAAAGGTAATAGTCTTTTCATGATTAAAGCAGCTTGGTTAATTAGAATTTATTTAGGTATACAATGAGCAAAGTTTGACAAAGTTAATAAATCATCGGTTGAAAAAACAAGAAAGCCAAAAAATAATCGACATTATTTGTCTGTTCGTCGGATTTAACAAGTGCTTAATCTAAATTCAACATAACTATATTGTTAATAACTTGAAAATCAGTCATAAACCATGCAGCGGTTTTTATTTGTTGTGTCTTAATGTTACTAGACCGAATTTCGAAACCAATAAATGTTTACCAAAAAAAGAAATAAATCTGAAACTTTACACAATTGCTATAAGCAATGGGTACAACCTCTTTATAATCAGGTATACAGGTTGATTGGAAATAGTCAAGATGCCGAAGATATAGTACAAGAGAGTTTTATTGAGGCATTTGAGAAGCTAAACTCCTTGAAAGATGAATCCAAATTCTTGCCTTGGATCAATAAAATCGCAAGAAATAAAGCGCTCAATTTTATTTCAAGGGACAAAAACAGATACCTTATCAGTTTCGATGAAAAATCGGACGTGGCGGAAGAGCAAGAGAATTCTGTTGACTGGGATCGTTTTAATTCGGATGAAATAATTTTCGCCATTGAAGCGCTACCGGATGGGTTCAAAATGGTAACTAAACTCTATCTCTTGGAAAGCCTGAGTCATGAGGAAATTGCTAAAATATTGGGCATCAGTCCATCAACATCAAGAAGTCAATATTGCAGAGCGCGAACATTATTGCGCAAATCATTGATAAACAGTAAATAACATGGATGAACTTAAGAAAATATTTCAGACCGATCCTCGCATTGAAATCAAGCATGAGTTGCTTCCCGGCCATTCAGATAGATTGCAAAAGCGAATCCTGTTAATGGAAAAGAGAAACACTCGCAAATTGATCTCGATTCGCTCTTTTGGCATTGCCGCTGCGGTACTCATTGGACTTTTGATTTTCAATCAACCCAAGAATGAATTACCTGAAGAAGATCCTAAGCTTAGTGATGTGTCTTATGAAATGAGTAGGCTTGAGGGCTATTATGTGCATCGAATTGATCAAGCTATTCTTCCAAAGCCAGGAAATGATCCTATTTTGATCAAACAAACGGCAGACTTAGCCCGGCTTGATCTGGAATATACCACACTGCGGAAAGCTTTGAATCAGAATTTCGGCAATCAGCGCGTTATAGATGCAATGATCCACAATTATAAAATGCGAATATTAATTATGGAACAAATGCAAGTTCAATTCGAATTCAATCAACAACGATCAAATACTCAAAATAATGTCGGTAATATTTAACTTCCAAAAGCTGTTCACCATCCTTTTAACAGTGCTCAGTATCCCATTGCTTGCTTCTGATTATAAAAAGGAGTTCAGCAAAACATATCCGATTGATGCCTCAGCTTTAGTAGAGCTCAACACTGCATTTACTAACATCAGTCTCGAAAACTGGGATAAAAACGAAGTTGAAATCTTTGTTTTTGTAACTGTTGATGCTGCTTCTGAGGAAAAAGCGAATAAGATTTTCGATCAGATTAAAATTGATCTTATAGGAAACCGAAGCAAAGTAGAGGTAAAAACCAATATAGGAGAACAAAATTCCAAAACCGGCAATTTTACAATAAACGTCGAAATTAAAGCTCCCAAAAGTGTAAGCCTGATAGCGAAAAATTCTTTCGGTGATATTATCCTTGCTGATCTCGAAGGAAGAGCTGTAATAACTAATGATTACGGAAAAATTTCCACGGCTGCATTAGGAGCCAGCGACAACCAAATTAACTGCACATTTGGAAGTGTGCTCATAAGCCGTTTTGGCGGTGGGCAAATTGATGGAGAATTTGGCAATATTAGAATAGTTGAGATTAAGGGAAATACAACTCTAAATTGTGAATATGGTGAAGTCACTGTAAACAATGTAGAAAAAACGTGTAAGTCTCTTCAAATTAATGTGGGTTTTGGAAATTGCTCGCTCGAGATTGCTGAAAATGCTAATTTTTCAATCAAAGCGACCGTCAATATGGGCAAGGCAGAGCTCGGAGGCAAAATCAATATTAAAAACAATGAAAATAGTTGGGGATCGGGCACAGCTTCTGGAACAATTGGCGATGGCTCAGGGACAATTGAAGTGAATTGTAGCTTCGGAAATACCAGTATTTCAGCGAGATAAGATTGAAAATGTAAAATTTTCAAGACTGAATCGCTGATTTCAGGAAAAAAATTATCTTTGCTGTCCTCTAACGGTGCGGTAGCTCAGTTGGTAGAGCAAAGGACTGAAAATCCTTGTGTCGGCGGTTCGATCCCGCCCCACACCACTAAAGCAGAACGGGAATGAAAGCGCCAGCAATCATTCCCGTTCTGCTTTTCTTCATTCTCGTTCTCATTCTGTCCCATTCTCCACCGCAGCGCCAGCAATCATTCCCGTTCTGCTTTTCTTCATTCTCGTTCTCATTCTGTCCCATTCTCCACCTTAAGCCACAGCAATCATTCCCGTTCTGCTTTTCTTCATTCTCGTTCTCATTCTGTCCCATTCTCCACCG
>JBDNHP010000264.1:0-4598 GCA_041688765.1 Flavobacteriales bacterium | reverse complement strand
CGAAATACAGAAGTTGGGGCGATAAAGTGAAATGGGCATTGCAGGAAAACACTCCTGGTTTTTTCCCATTTACTGCCGGTATTTATCCTTTCAAAAGACAAGGTGAAGACCCAACCAGAATGTTTGCCGGAGAAGGCGGGCCAGAGCGCACAAACAGACGTTTCCATTACGTTAGCAAAGGATTGCCTGCTAAGCGATTATCAACGGCTTTTGACAGTGTTACTTTGTATGGAAATGATCCTGATTATCGTCCGGATATTTATGGTAAAATAGGGAATTCAGGTGTTTCTGTTTGCTGTTTAGATGATGCCAAAAAACTCTATTCAGGATTCGATTTGGCAGATTCTATGACTTCAGTTTCGATGACCATTAATGGGCCGGCACCCATGTTATTGGCATTCTTCATGAATGCAGCAATTGATCAACAATATGAGAAGTATATACGTGAAAATAATCTTGTTGATGAAGTAAATGCTAAAATTGATGCTAAATTTATAAATATCGGAATTGAGCGTCCCTCCTATTCCGGAAAATTACCGGAGGGAAATAACGGATTAGGCTTAATGCTTTTGGGTGTAACAGGCGAAGAAGTTCTGACTGCGGATATTTACAATCAAAACAAAGCAGAAACCCTGAAATCTGTTCGCGGTACGGTTCAGGCCGATATTCTCAAAGAAGATCAGGCGCAAAATACTTGCATTTTCTCGACAGAATTTGCCCTAAGACTCATGGGCGATGTGCAGCAGTATTTTATCGAAAAGGAAGTGCGTAATTTTTATTCCGTTTCCATTTCCGGTTATCACATAGCTGAAGCAGGAGCCAACCCAATAACCCAACTTGCCTTTACATTGGCCAATGGCTTTACTTATGTGGAGTACTATCTCAGCAGGGGCATGGATATTAATGCATTTGGACCAAATTTGAGCTTCTTCTTCTCCAATGGTTTGGATCCTGAATATGCGGTAATTGGACGTGTAGCCCGACGTTTATGGGCAAAAGCACTCAAATTAAAATACGGGGCAAACGAACGTGCTCAAATGCTCAAATATCATATCCAGACTTCCGGTAGATCATTGCATGCTCAGGAAATCGACTTTAATGATATTCGCACAACATTACAAGCGCTCTATGCCATTTACGATAATTGTAATTCATTGCACACCAATGCTTATGACGATGCTATTACCACCCCCACGGAGGAATCAGTTCGCAGAGCAATGGCCATACAATTAATCATCAACAAGGAATTGGGCTTAGCGAAAAATGAAAATCCTATGCAGGGTTCATTCATTATTGAAGAACTTACGGATTTAGTGGAAGATGCTGTACTTGTAGAATTTGATCGTATTACTGAACGTGGAGGCGTGTTGGGCTCCATGGAATCAATGTATCAACGAGGTAAAATTCAAGATGAAAGTCTGTACCATGAAACGCAGAAGCATGATGGTACCTACCCTATTATTGGCGTAAATACTTTTTTGAGTTCTAAAGGTTCGCCCACTATTATTCCGCAAGAAGTGATTCGTGCAACCAATGAAGAAAAAGAACAACAAATAAGCACGCTAATAGCATTACACACAGCGGGAACTGAAAAGTGTGAAAAAGCACTTATGGCTATTCAGAATGCTGCCATTCAAAATGAAAACATCTTCGAAAAACTGATGGAAACAGCTAAAATCTGTAGCCTAGGACAAATAACCAATGCTTTGTTTGAAGTGGGCGGGCAGTATCGGAGAAACATGTAATGGCTCATAAAGAGCGAAATCGACTGATTGTAATTGGCGGCGGTGCAGCTGGCTATTTTGCGGCAATAAATGCTGCCGAACAATGTGCGAATCTTGATGTGGTTATACTCGAGAAATCGAATAAAACACTGAGTAAAGTGCGCATTTCGGGTGGAGGAAGATGCAATGTAACTCACGCCTGCTTTGATCCGGATGAATTGGTGCTCCATTATCCAAGGGGCGAAAAAGAACTTACCGGACCTTTTCACAGTTTCCAACCCGGTGATACCTTTGAGTGGTTTCAAAGCAGAGGTGTAGAACTTAAAACAGAAGATGATGGGCGAGTATTTCCCTTATCAAACCAAAGTTCCAGCATCATTGATTGTTTCAATAAAAGTGCTGACAACGCCGGATTACGAGTTTGTTTGCAAAGTGCATTGAAGCAAATAATTGTTCCTTCCACAGAGCAAGATAAATGGAAAATCATTTTGGAAGATGGTAATCAAATGGACTGCGATCATTTGCTAATTGCCACAGGAAGCAGCCCTGCCATGTGGGATGTAATTCGCAGAGATACCAAACACAGTATTATTGATCCGGTTCCTTCACTTTTTACATTCAATATAAGTTCCGGTATTTTGAAAAATAATCCTGGAATTGCAATGCCTAGTGCCATTATCCGAATTCCTGAGGTCAATTTAGAAGAACAAGGTCCGGTTCTTATTACCCATTGGGGACTCAGCGGTCCAGCCATTTTGCGAGCATCTGCATGGGGAGCGAGAAAGATGAATACCCTAAATTACCATTTCGATTTATACGTGAACTGGTTAGGAATGGAAATGGAAGAAATTAAAGCTGAAATTGAACATTTCAAATCGGAAGCAGCACGCAAAAGCATAACTGGAAATTGTCCTTTTGCCATGCCTTCAAATCTTTGGAAATCCATTTGTATCGCATCTACTATAGCTGAACGATGGGCAGATATTTCGAGAAAAGAAATGGATTTACTGGCTCAAAATTTAGGCAATTGCCTATTTCTAGTGCGTGGAAAAAGTACATTTAAAGATGAATTTGTAACGGCAGGGGGAATAAATCTCAAAGAAATCAATTGGAAAAAAATGGAAAGCAAATTTCATCCAGGCTTATATTTTGCAGGAGAAGTGCTTAATATTGATGCCATTACCGGCGGATTCAACTTTCAGGCAGCATGGACCACAGGATGGATCGTAGCTAGAAGCATAGAGAATAAATAATTAAAATTAATATAACTTAATTCTATATGATATTAAGCTTCAAACTGAGTAGAAAAGTATTTACTCAAACTTTGTTTTATATGAATTATAGTCGACCAGTAATGCTTTTACTTCAGATTTTGGGACTTGGTTTGATCGGATATTGGCTATACAATAAAATACAAAACTCAGGAAATATACCTTCAATTGCAAATTTCATTTTTGGCTTGTATTTCTTGCTATTTGTACCATTAATCATTTTTCTAAGAGCATTGAGGATGAGCAGAGCAACTTCCAGAATAATGGAGAATGTTCAAATGGAACTTGATAAGGACGTTTTCAAAATTAATGGAGAAAGCTATAAGCACGAATACACCTGGAACAAGATTGTAAAGGTGAAACAAACATCATTTGCATATTTAATATATGTTTCAAAACTTCAGGCACATATTATCCCAATGGAAGCGCTTAGTACACAAGAAAAATCATCATTAAATGCTCTTTTTCGGCAGCTCAATGGCCCTGTAATCAGACTTAAAAAGAACTAGTGCAAATAAGATCCAGCATTGATATCAATATTGGTGCCCGCAGCATGATCAGCCAATCCACTAGCCAAAAACACAACGGAAGAAGCTATGTCTTCGGGTCTGTTAATATTTTTTAATACTAAATCTCCGCTTTCTTCTGCATCACCATACTCATCAAAAAAGCTGTTGGCCATATCTTTACGAACAACACCAGGTGCCACAACAAAACACATTATTCCTTCTTTCCCAAAATGACTTGCTATTGATTTACTGAGACTAATGAGTCCACCCTTGGAGGCTTCATAAGCGAGGTATTCGGGAGCATCTCCTTTGAAAGCGGCTCTGCTAGCGATATTGATAATTCTTCCTCCACCATGATCTCGATAATGTTTAATGGCTGCTTTGCAAAGTAAGGCAGGGGCTCGTAAATTCACAGCGAGCGTCATTTCCCAATTATCTTCAAAACTTTCTGAATCAATGGGAGTTGATATCGCCATGGCAGCATTGTTAATTAGGATATCAAGTTTGCCAACACGAGCAAGCACTTGCTTAAACAATTTGCGGGTGGCAACAGGGCAAGACAAATCTGCTCCAATTGCAAAAGAGTTGTTACCTATTTCTTTGGCTAACAATAAGGCTTTTTTTTCGCTATTGAAATAATGAATGGCAATACAAGCACCTGAAAGCGCAAGTTGCCTGGCAATGGACTCTCCTATTCCACTACCGGCACCAGTTACCAGCACGGTTTTTCCTCTTAAATCAATTTTCATATCTGTTTCACTGCTTGCACTTTCACCCTGGAATTGAGCAATACTCCTATAACTACCAGAGCTATTCCTACCATACTTAACCAATGCAGTTTCTCCTGAAAGATAAAAAATCCAAAGATTATAGCATAAAAAGAACCAATATATTTATAAGGTGTAATTTTTGAAGCTTGTTCCAAATGAAGAGCTTTAACCATAGCAATTTGTGCAACTTGAGTTAAAGCCCCCATCCCCAAAAGCATAAGCCATTCTATACCAGCAGGTTGTACCCAATCGAAATATGACCAAACCCCCATTACTGGAATGGCCAGAAGCGGAAAATATAGAACTACCACCACCGGATGATCT
>JBDNHP010000263.1:0-1983 GCA_041688765.1 Flavobacteriales bacterium | reverse complement strand
GGTGGTGAAGAGTTATTCTACACCTACCCGCGCCAGAAACTTCATTAAAGCTGGAGGAGTTTTGGTGGATGGTATTATTCATCGCTTGCCCGCAACAATACTTAAAACGGGGCAAAAAGTTGAAGTGCTTGATCAAATACCACCTACTCAGAAATTCCAAAATTTTGAAAATTCTTTGGATGTCCTTTGGCAAGACAAACATTATGTGGCTATTTTCAAGCCAGTGGGTGAGGCTTCTGTTGATGCAGGCACTGCGTCCAGTATTTCCGATAAAATGCGATCGATTTATAAATCCAAAGGATTCGATTTTGCTCCTGTTTGCATGAATCGAATTGAGAAAAAAGAAAGTGGGATTTTGCTTTTTGCTTTAGGGCCAAAAGAAGCGAGAGAAATGAAGGCGATATGGCCGGAGGTAGAAAAGAAATTTTACGCAATAGTGGATTCTCCTTTCGAGCGCGACCGACTTCGACTTCAGCATAAGTTGGTAATGAATCGAATTGAGCTATTGAAGCATTCGCCTTCGAGTTCTGATGCTCGTGATGCAGAACTCAACATTCGGAAAATGAATGAAAATGATGAGTTCACACTATTAAAAATTGACGCGATTCCGGGCTTCAGGCAACAAGTGCGTGCACAATTAGCTCAAGCCGGCTTGCCAATTTGTGGAGATAAGCGCTATGGTTCTAAATACAATCCGCTTCACCAAATTTGTTTGCATTTGTTTTTACTCAAGTTTATTCATCCTTTTACAAATGAAGAAATTGAGTTAAAAACTCAAGTTCCACGCGATTTCCTGAGACTTTCTAAGTAAACCAATAAAATCTATAAACGAAAAACGCCCGAATAATCGGGCGCATCGTGTTTAGGTAAATTGATCTTAAAGCATAGTGCTGCTTTTTAGCCAGTCACAAAGTGCCGCTTTTTCTTCTCCCATCAGGTTTCGGAATGCTTTGCGCAACTCTTTGCGAAACAACACCGGATCAAAACTCACATTTCCAAGTACCGTCTTATAATAATCTAACATCCGACATGAATTTTTTTGTTTATTGTTCTGTGCTGCCGGAAGATAATATGTTTGCTTTCAATACTGGTTGATACGACAATGCGCAGACTAAAGTTTCAAAAACAAAGAAAAAATTATGCTTCTTCTTCTTCTTCTTCAATTTGTTCTATAGACGTCATAACTAACTTGAGTATTTCGTCTACGCTAGCATTATAGTCGATTAATAAGGGTTTTTTCATTCTCAGACGAAGTGTAGTGCGTCTTTTTTTAAACTTTAGTCCTTTTTTATCGAATGCTCTTCTAAATCCGTCGATTACTAAAGGAATAACAATAGGCTGCGTCTCTTTAATTAAATGCGCAGTGCCCTTTCTGCCTTGTGCAAAGGGACTCGTAGTTCCTTGAGGAAATGTAATGACCCATCCTGTTTCAAGCGCTGTGAGTATATTTTGTGAGTCGCTAAGATCCACAGGGCGATTCACTTCTTTGCCCTCACTTTTCCAGGTACGTTTTATGGAAATGGCTCCACCATAAGCGAAAAGCTTTGGGAGCCATCCGCCTTTCATTGTTTCTTCTGCGGCTACGAAGTAAAGACCCGATTTCATTTTCCATAAAAAACTGGGTATATACGGCTTGTTTGGAAATCCACCAAGTGAGCTGAAAATGCAATGAAATATGAATGCTACATCAGCAAAATACGTTTGATGATTTGAAACGATTAGTACATTTTTCACTGGCAGTTTTCTTAGAATTTCTGCGCCGGACACCTTTGATCGGTTCAATAAAAAAAAGCCAGGATATGATACCAATCCCAATAGCCCGATCAGCAGTTTTTTTAGCAGAATGATTTGCCCAAAAGGAGTTTTCTTGATGAATGACATTGCTGCAAATTACGAGCAATTAAATCCAAGAAACAATTTGCCTGCCCTAACTTTATTTTCTCAAAGGCTTATGTGATATAAGTCTCAATGGTAACAAACAAG
>JBDNHP010000262.1:0-4450 GCA_041688765.1 Flavobacteriales bacterium | reverse complement strand
TTACAAGGAGCAAAAGCCTGATCGTACTGTTTTAATGTTTGCTGCATGGATGGAAAAGATAAATTTGGCATGCGCAAGATACTAAAGAATCAGGGTGAGAAATAGATTGAGAAAGACTGAATGTTTGGAGTGGACAATAATTATGTGATGAAAAAGAGTTTAAAAATCAGGGGAGAAATAGTACAGCTTGAGGAGCCTAAAGTAATGGGGATTCTAAACATTACTCCGGATTCTTTTTATGCAAATAGCAGGGTATCATCTGAGAATGAGATACTTAATATAGCCGGTAAAATGTATTCTGATGGTGCTTGGATCCTTGATATAGGCGGAATGTCGAGTCGTCCCGGATCGGAAGAAATAGATATAGAAACGGAACGAAATAGGGTTGTATGGGCAATTAAAACGGTAAGAAAGCATTTTCCCGAAATATTAGTTTCTGTGGACACTTATAGATCAGTCGTGGCCCGATCTGCCATTAATGAAGGAGCAGACATGATAAATGACATTTCGGGGGCTCAATTTGATCCAGAAATATTGGATGTGGCGTCGAGCTCACAAGTTCCGTATATTTTAATGCATACACCGGGAAAACCTTCTGAAATGAGTGGTCTTGCGGATTACGGTGATGTATTTGGTAGTGTTTTCAAGTATTTTTCTGAAAGGATAAGCCTTTGTCATCAAAAAGGCATTAGTGACATTATTCTAGATCCTGGTTTTGGATTTGGGAAAACCTTAGATCAGAATTGGGAATTGATGCGCAAACTGGATTTGTTTTCGGCATTTGAACTGCCTATACTTGTTGGAATAAGTCGTAAATCCATGATTAATAAACTCTTGGAAATTAAAGCGGAAGATGCCCTAAATGCAAGTACCGTATTAAATACGATAGCTTTACTTCAAGGCGGGAACATACTCAGGGTACATGACGTAAAAGAAGCTGTTCAAACTATTAAAATGGTTAATCAATTTCGATAAATCATCTGGAAGAGCATCAGATCATATTAGCTCCTGCATCGCTTTGGCTTTTGAATAGTGCCTTGGCTTTGATCATGTTGGCTGTTTCGTTGGGACTAGATTTTCGGGATTTACCCGCTATAAGACGAAAGCCTTTTTCATTGAGCATTGGCTTAGCTTCTCAATGGATCATAATGCCTTTACTCACATTGGCCTTCATTTGGCTGGCCGATTTGAGTCCTTATATATCATTGGGACTTTTACTTGTTTCAGTATGTCCGGGTGGAAATGTATCTAATTTCTTTTCACTTCTCTCCAATGGTAATGTGGCTCTCTCAGTAGCCTTAACCTTTTTCTCCAGTATTTTTGCTGTATTGGTTACGCCATTTGGATTTGCATTATTTGCAAATTGGTCACCATTCACAGAATACGTTCAGTTATTTGATCTCCGATTAACCGATATAGTCCCTATTCTATTTGCGATTTTGCTATTACCTCTGGGATTTGGGTTTCTATTGAGGAAATACGTTCCAATACTGGCTAATAGATTAAAATCGCCCATGAAAATTTTGGGGATTTTTATATTGATGCTCTTCATTTTCGGCGCAGTTTGGAAACATCGATCATCTTTTATGATCATACTTCCAACAGTGTTTATACCCGTTTTACTGCATAATCTAATAGCCTTTTTATCGGGTTATTTTGCAGGAAAAGTGGCAGGTTTACGAAAGCGAGAAATACGGACAATTACTATAGAAACTGGGATTCAAAACACCGGACTGTCATTGGTAATCATTTTCGGTTTCTTTGATGGAAATCAAGAAATGGCAGCAGTTGCCGCATGGTGGGGCATCTGGCATCTGATTGCCGGTTCCGCCTTAAGTATATTCTATCGTTATCGAGACAAAGTTAATTCCGAATCAAACGAAGAGCTCCAGCTTTAAATCTCAAGAGATAAACTCCCTTTTCCAATGTGCTGAGATCAACAATATTTTGTCCCTTGCTGATGACCATATTTTGAATCAATTTACCTTCTGCACTGAACAATGAACAGCGTTCGGTTTCATTCAATTCTGATTGAATAGTGATAAGCCCATCACTTGGATTAGGATAAACATCAATTAATTCTAACAAAGCTCTTTCGGCAATGGAAGAGAATAGCCAAACGAAACTACGCTGAGTACTCAATTCACTTTCTGCGCAGGCACCAATTGCTAAAACACGCCAGTAAAATATTCCTTCTAAAAGATCAGGGTTCCAATTTGCATCAAGCGAAAAGGAAGTTTCAGTTCCAGTATTTTCATCAAAATAAATAGCACTAAAATCGGAGTCCTGACTAATTTGCACTACATATTCCATAGCGCCAGAAACAGCATTCCAAGTAAGGAAATCATCTGAACCGAATAAAATTTCTGCTGCGTCATCCGGTGAAGTGAGAACTGGAGTTTCGGGCATAACAATTACAATTTCCAAAGAGGCAGGAAGTTCATAAACACCAAATTCTGATATCATTTGAATGGTGAAATTATAGATGCCTGGAGTTAAAGAAGATAATCCCTGAATGTTAACCTCCGCCTGTCCTGGAGCGGCTAGCAATGAGCCTGAAAAACTGATTTCCTCGGGGAAATCATAAGATTCAAAAATAAAGGAACCCATCAATGCAGCATGTACATCAACACTGAAAACGGCCTCATCAATTCCGCACTCTACAGAAACGAAATCCTCTGTTAGGTTGAGCAAATGGGGTTTTACAATAAATAATCCATCATACATATCAGTTACCGGAATATTTCCACTTGCGAAGTAGGGATAATTGCTCCAAGATCCTGCGAAAGACGCTTCATCTAAATTTGGATCCACATCAAAATAGCCAATTTCATAAAGGTTATGATTTTCGATATCTACACCATCCAAAATGCGGAGTCCAGAGCGATAGTTACTTTGATAAATGAAATTATCGAGGGTATACAAATTGTGATCAATGGAAAGAACGTCATTTTCAAAAATTCCAATCATCATGGGATAATCTAAATCTTGAACATCCCAAATAAATGTTTTAGTTCCACCTCCAAGATTGATTTCGTCTAGTTCATCACCTATGAGAAAATATTTATGATCTTCCGTTAACCAACCCTGATGGGTGTATCCTACTCCTTCATACCCTTCGGTTGAAATCATATAACAGTCTGTTTTGTCTTCAACATCAACGATGGTAAGCGCATCCGTATTACAAGCAAAAACAACTTCCTTTCCGGCATAATCAGTGTCAGGGCCATGATAGACTACAGCTTGACAATCATGCGTATAGCCGTCTTGAGCAAATCCTCCTGCAATTACAGGATTTAGTGGATCTTGAATATTTACTATGTGCAATCCACCGGAAAAAGTATTTGCACCAATTATGTAAGCAAAGCCAGTTTCCTCATTAACAGCAATATTGTGAGCCTTCCCAAAACCGTCATAATAAGCACTTTCAGAAAACGTAATAGGAGGAATATCAATATTATCTAGTTGAAAAAGATCAAAAACTTGCAATCCATGACTTCCTGCTTCACTTACAATAAAAGCATAATTATTATAAACTTTAATATCGCGCCATAAACTTCCAACCGTATGACTTGGTAAAAATCCAACAAATACAGGATTTACAGGGTTCGTAATATCGATAAATGCAGAACCTTCAAATCCCCCTAATAATACGTACTCATTACCTGTAATGGGACTAGTCCATCCCCAAACATCATTCACGTTGTTACCAACTTGCATTTCTGCATTGGGAATGAATGCCATCAGGTCAACATTTTCACAAGGAAATACTCCAGCGAATCCATTATCACAAAGTGTTTGAGCTTTTGCTGAACTGATTATTGCCAAAAGAGCAAGAATTAGCGATGATTTAAAATACTTCATTCTATTATTATTCTTTGTGATGAAATAGTTAAATCTGTAGACATCAAAATATAGATACCTGATGGTATTTTAGAAATATCAAGACTGAATTTTCCATTCAATCCCATAGTAGGAAACTCTGCTACAACTTGACCTGTTAAATTCATCAATTTTATTGTAGAATCAATGTTTTGGCTCCAAGTTACATTAAGAATATTCTTAGCAGGATTAGGATATGCATTTAGCTTTAAAGGTTCAATAACTGAATGATTTAAGTTCAGTACTTCTTCATCAGGACGGAGAATAAATAAACCGTTATCCATATTTGATACAATAACATTTCCACTTTCAAAATAGGGATACACACTCCAAGAGCCACTATAACCCGGATAGTTCAGACCTTGTGAAGTATCAAAAAAACCAACTTCTTCAAGCGGACCATTGCCAAGATTTGAAATATCTACAATTCGCAATCCTGATAAATAGTTAGCCATAAATGCTAGATTTCCTTTTGTATAAAGATTGTGATCCGAAGTGATTTCAGGACTTTCATGGTATCCTATATAGACTGGATTATCCAGATCGATCATATCCCAAAGATGAGTTC
>JBDNHP010000261.1:0-11819 GCA_041688765.1 Flavobacteriales bacterium | reverse complement strand
CATTTTCTACATTTATATTTTTCGCCCCATTTTGTCGCTGCTAAAAAAACTCAACATTTATCCTCCTACCCAAATTTAGCTCTAAACTCTTTTCTGGATAATTCTTTAAGTATCTTCATTTGTGCTTTCTTTACACAAAGAAACTCTCGCAGAACGTAATCTATTTACGTTCTGCGATCTAAAGGGGTAAGACTATAAATTTATTTGGAACCCAAAATATAACGGACTATGAACAAACTAAAAGTGCTATTGGAAAGTTGCTCGGAGGAGACCAGGGCCGAAGTGGAAGAGATGATGGACCTGTTGGCAAAACAGAGGCTAAAACACCAGACGGACAAAGAAGCAAAGGAAAGGAACCAGACACCCCAAGCCCTGAACCCCAAGGAGTATAAGGAGGAGCCCTTAAGTGATATTGATGCTGAAATCAAGCCAAAGAAGGATGCGTTAAAGGCTAAGAATCGCGGAGGAATGAACAATATGAATTCCTTGGTTGATCCCGAGATTTTAGCAGCGGTAACGGACTTACTATATACCTAGGCCAAAAAAGGGATTTATAAATTCTCAGAATTTGTGCGGGACTTAGTAACAGAAGATCTTTTTTGGGCAGATTTCATGAAAGAACTCAGATCTGGATATGCGACATGGAGGGATGAACAATCGGAGAATGATGATATTTATGATGCCACAGAAGACTCAAGACAAGTAAGCCAGTGGATTAAAAATGAACTACCAAAACTATTAAGCAATGAGTAAATTAGACCTGAACCAGTTGATGCCCCAAATAAAAACCTTGATGGGGATGATAAAGGAGAGCAAGCCAATCCTTTACCAGGAGATAATGACCGACCCGGAGTGCCAGGAAATTCTAAGGGAAAGCCAAACAAGGTACCGGGAGAAAATGCATAGAATGATGGGGCAGGGGATGCTGGAGTGGGAGGCACACGAGATCGCTTGGAGGGACCTAACGAACCAGTACAGCCTGTAAAATATCTGGAAGACAAAGAAGTGATCTTTATCGGGAAAAACGATAAAGGAAATGAAATATTCGAAGGCGTTAATGGTGTTAGGCATGTATTGGAGAATGGTATTGCGATCATTGAAAGGGCTCGCAACAACAAGAAATTGGAAAACACGCATTGAGATTATGAAAATAGCTCTTAAGATGATCTGAAAATACTTGATCTGCTCGTACAGAATAACAGCAATCAACCTTGAAGCACCGAAATGACCTATTTATCACAAAAACAAGCTGAACAAGTGTAATTTGGTAATTTGATAATTGAAAATACTCATCCACAATACTACCATATAAAAAGATGATCCGGCAATTATTGCAGTGCTAAAAAACTCGCCTCACTTATAACTGTGATTGACTTTATAGCTAAACTCGATCAAAAAATTAAACCGCCCACAATCCTAGCAACATATTATGGCATATTGCGACTACATTGAAACTATGCAACCGGCAGAACGAAAGGCATTGCACAAAAATTATCACGATAATCACTACGGTTTTCCCATTCAAGATGACAACGAGTTATTTGGAAGATTGATCATGGAAATCAATCAGGCAGGTTTGAGTTGGGAAACAATTTTGAAAAAGGAAGATTCCATTCGAAAAGCATACAGTCATTTTAATATTAAAAAAGTGGCTACATATACTGATAGTGACCGGGAACGACTTTTGGCAAATGCAGGCATTATACGTAATAAATTGAAAGTGAATGCAGCAATCGAAAATGCCAAGGCAATACTCGTATTTCAAGAGGAGCATGGTTCATTTAAAAAATGGTTGGAATACCATCATCCAAAAAGCAAGGAAGACTGGGTTAAGCTTTTTAAGAAATCATTCCGATTTACTGGCGGAGAAATTGTAGCTGAATTTTTAATGAGTATTGGACATTTACCAGGTGCTCATACTATAACATGTCCAATTAATAAAAAAGTGCTTCATGAAAAACCGCTGTGGTTGACAAAATAATTCTAGTAACTTGATTTTCAAAGAATTCTTGCATTTTGAGCAAGTAGCTTTGTACCTTAATTTTTAAGTTAAAAGTTCGAAAGAACAGAACATTTGATAAAATCGTTGAGAACAATCGCAAGAATTCAACGTTTCACCACGATTATAATTACACATCGCAAATGAAGAATATTATCTTCCTGCTGTTTAACCTCATAAGCCTCCACACTTATTCGCAATCAAAACAATCTTTAGATATGAAATCTGAGAAGAAATCTGATGTTGTAAGTTTTGTGACCGTGCTTGAAATGGCCAATGCCACAAAAGAGGGCGTCTACATGAATGGATATGTTCTTAATATTGATTTTAATCAAGGTAGCGAAATGAAGGTAAGCGGATAAGAATTACGGGAGTGGTAAGCATTTTTAGAGGATTAAATATTGTTGCGAAAGAATATGATGGAAATGGCAATGAAATGAAAGTGCAGGGGCGAGAAAGTGATACAAGGTACGTTGCAGACCCAGTTATTGAAGTTCTTAGCGGCTATTAGATGGTGCAGAGAGGATTGTATTCCGAAGCATACCCGGCAAACCAAATCTTGCTTCTTTGAATAAATTTTATTCATCTCTGCTATTATTTCGATAGCCAAAGTGTTCAAATAAGCATGGAATTACAGTTTCGACGAATTCTGTCTAAAAATTACACAGCTTTGCAAAAGTCTATCATGATTTACATTGGCACGAGGCTATTCTATAAATATTCTACGCAAAATCCAATTTCAAACTGAATATTTGTATATTTAGCATCTACGAAACATGCTAAACCTCATAATTGACGCAACAAAAGCCTTATGCAATACGGGCTAAAGCGCAAATGTAGATAAAATTACTTCAGACAGCCTTGATGTTTTTAGCGGTTTACTGATCCCAAAATAAACAAGGATCAAGCGTTTTATGTGTTCAAATAACAAGCAGTTTCTTCGGTACTTCGTAATCGCTGATTACCAATCCAATTAGATATTTCATTGATGCCAAAAACATTAGGCAAAGACATCACAATTCGAAAAACAGCATTATCATGAAAATATACGTTCAGAATATGGTCAGTCAACGCTGCAAAATGTTGGTTAAATCTGAATTGGATAAGCTTGGAATTTTGTTTTCCTATCTCGATTTAGGGGAAGCAAATCTATTGAAGCCCTTAACAGATGGTAAAAGAGAGCAATTAAAAGATTCATTGCATAAAAGTGGACTCGAGCTCATGGATGATCAAAACGCCGTGACCGTTGAAAAAATAAAGAACATAGTAGTTGAGATGGTGCATTATAGTGATGAGATTCCGACAATGAATTTTTCTGTCTATCTAAGTAAAAAATTAGATCGCGATTACCATTCTCTTGCCGTACTATTTTCCAAAACCAAAGGAATGACCATTGAACAATTCATTATCCTGCACAAAATAGAAAGAGCCAAAGAACTGCTCATGTACGATGAGCTGACCCTCTCTGAAATAGCATTTAAAATGCACTACAGCAGTGTTACTCACCTTTCTAACCAGTTCAAAAAAATTACAGGCCTAACTCCTTCCTTTTTCAAAAGTATGAATCGGAAAAATCGCAAAACCCTAGAGAGCTTGTAGTAAGCAAAAGACCTATACTTCCGAATCATATAACTCTTAGTACGAATTCTATAACAATTGAATGTGCATTTAACATCAACTTCGCATTCGAAAGCGTCTGCAGAGATGTGAAAATATTTTGCCCTCGATCATATTATAGATGGCCTTATAAAAGTACATCTGTTTGAAGGCATAAGATATTCCAATTTTGGATATTCTATGGAAAAGCTATGGGAATTGTTATATTGTTAGCAAACAAATTAAAACAAGTCTTACCTAGTGTAAGTTATTCCTTTAGCTTTTCCTTTTTTTTCGCTAGTTGTTATTAAAAGAGTGAAAATAATGTTTGATTAAATGAAACTATTTTCTGTCCTTTAAGGAGTAATTCCAAAAAACATTTCATATTTAATTATATTTATTAAATTATTTAACTATTTAATATTATAAAACACGAATAATTGAAGTTGACCGATTAGTTCAAGCCTCGTTTGATCGCATTGCATCTTTGCTGCAAAAATGAAGCAATAAAAATACTACAAACAATAATCAAGGTATTTGCAAGGGAACGTCGTAAATTTGTTGATATAAAAAGTTAATTCACAATTTTTTAGAAATGTCCAATCCTACCATTTAAACAACCTGTTGATATGAACAACAATATTGAGATTGAAAAAGGTAAATCCCATATAATAGTAGAAATAATTAAATACTTGCCTAATGCAGTGGTGAGTAAAACTATTGTAAAGAAAATCACGGGGAATATAACCGCTACATCTTTGTCAATCGGTGAAGAAGTGAGCGAAAAAACAAGCCCTTTTGATACCTACATTCAAATCATAGATGGAACTGCAGAAATCTTCATTGAAGGTAAAAAAATCAAACTAACATTGGGTCAAGGAGTCATTATACCAGCACACGCCAAGCATAGCTTCATTGCAGGTGAACAGTTCAAAATGATCACCACCGTCATTAAAAGTGGTTATGAGTAATAATTGTATTAGCTTCATTTCATTTCAAAATTCAGTCATAATAACTATTCTTGTGCATCTAGCTGGTGCGAATCTGCCTGTTCTCCTAAAATCAAATATTCCAGAAAGCAAAGCTTGGTGAATCTGAGCACGTTTCTCCACTTTAGGCATAAATTGGTACATTAGGTCTAATACCCAAGCACAACAGAAATTCCACAGCAAAGCAGCAGAGTACATCCTTAATTCACTAATTTCGAATAGAATTTCTGCTCAAGCAGTATAAACTTTCCCTTTAATTGATAAGGCTTCTATGATGGCCCGGCACGATGAAATTCGACAAACCTGGAATAAAGTAGCTTCCCTGTATGAAGAGAAGTTTATGCATCTGCACTTGTACGATGAGAGCTATGATTATATCTGTAAAAGCATTTCAAACCCGGGATCTACCATACTCGAAATAGGTTGTGGACCTGGAAACATTTCCAAATACTTACTATCAAGGCGTCCTGATTTCGATATTTACGGTATAGACAATGCTACAAATATGATTGATCTGGCCAGAAAGAACAATCCAAGTGCCAAATTTGATGTGATGGACTGCAGATCAATAGATGGCTTAAAAAGCAAATATGATGGCATAGTCTGCGGATTTTGTTTGCCCTATTTATCAGAACTTGAAAGCCATAAACTAATTGTTGATAGCTATAGCTTACTTAACACTAATGTCCTCCTCTATATCAGCTTTATAGATGGTGCAAGATCAAAATCAGGTTATCAAACCGTAGCAGTGGGGATAGAGTCTATGTTTACTATCATCCCGAAGAATGGCTAAAGCAACACATATTAGATCAAGGATTTGAGGCTCTCAAAATATTCAAGGTGGAGTACCAAAAAGCAGAAAATGACTGGGATGTGCACACTGTCATTTGTGCGAATAAGTAATTGCTGAGCCGAGAAGGAGATATCTTTCTCCAATTGCTACAAATAAAGCACTTGAATTTAGTGTCGCAAGAAGCGCTTAGAAAGAGCAAAGGGCAAATTCGAATTTGCAGTCTTGGCTGCCGTTTAGCTTTAATAGAGATCTATTTAGTTAAGGCAGAGACATACCCAGAAATCGAGATTCAGAAGAATATCCTTTATATTCATAAATAGCTCCATCCTTGAGTTCGTTGACCGATATGTATAATGGACATCAAGAAGACATAGCCAAAATCAGCCCGCGACTGAAGCGATTCATTTAATACCTTCATCTATCCCATCCTTGCCAAGCAACATCAACGAACTTAAAAAAAGACAAAATCACTTTGCATATCCCTTATAATCTTAATATAATGAAACAAGCTAATTATGTAATTGAAAATGAAAATTCTGTAACAGAAGTCCAATCAAAGGATCACACCTTTGTATCATAATACTAAAGCAAACTAAAAATGAGAAATTTCAATCAAAAAGTTCTAATGTCCATTGCAATAAGTGCATTGGTTCTATCAGGAGTATCAAGTGTAAAGGCACAAGACATTGTGATAGAAAAATATGGCGAAGTAGGCCTAAGATTTATGCCAACCTTTACAGCGGTTAAAATGCAATCCAGTAGTAATGGTCAAGTTAGTGGCAATGTAAATTTAGGCTTTGGTGCCGGCTTAATATTGGGACTCAATTTCACCAATCATGTTGGTATTCAGGGGGAATTAATCTACAGCTCCATAATTCAAGAAGATGCCACAGACGGTGTTAATAGCAAACTCAAACTCAGCTATGTGAACATCCCGCTTTTGCTTTCCCTCAACACTGGAAAATCAAAAATGATTAACCTAAATTTGGTAGCTGGACCGCAAATTGGATTCAATGTGGGAAGCACTTTCTCACAAACAGGCCCTTTCAATCCAAATGATCCACAACCTATTCTTGCAGTTAAGAAAAGCGACCTTGGTTTGGCATACGGATTTGGGGTTGATTTTGGACTAAATACTGATCGAACATTTCGTTTAGGGCTAGGTTATCGTGGGGTTCTAGGTTTAGTCGACATCAGTGATAATAATAATACCACCAACACGGATAATTACTACGTAATTCAAAAGACTAAACTGCGCACCAATTCAATATATGCAGGTGTTTCCTTACTATTCTAAACTGAAAAACTACTAATTTCTAGATGTTCTCCTGATCCCTAATGAAGATTGCCCACTTAAATAGTGGGCTTTTTCATTTTAATCTATTAATGAAATATAACTGTATTAAATCATGTAAATTAAACCACTAATTATATAATATTATAATAAACCATTTATCCAATCTTTGTACTCAACAATAGAACAATATAACTCTAACAATAACACTAATGAAAAACCTTGAATTATGTCACGACTGGGAATTACAGAAGGCTCAACTCAAACAATATTTTGAAGGCTTAACTGACGGTGACCTGACATTTGAAAAGGGTAAGAAACAGGTAATGTTAGATAGAATACAAAGAAAGCTTGGCAAATCAAGAGAAGAATTACATACTATTCTCGTAGCAGTTGAAATGTCAATCCAATTTAGTTCTGTTCAGGGATATCGAATTATGAATAAGACTACAAACAATAAATCATCTAATCAACAATAACATGAAAACTTCCGTTAAATCAACAACAATTACTGCCCTGCTTATCCTAACAATAGGCGTTCTTTCTTCTTGTAATACCCCAGCCGAAAAAGTTGACAATGCCCAAGAGGAGGTAACTGAGGCCAAAAAAGACCTCGTACAAGCCAGAGAAGATTATTTACTTGAAGTTGAAAACTTCAAAACAGCATCTTCTGACAAAATCTCTAACAATGATCTGATTATTCAGAACATGAAAACAGAAATGAAAACCAGTAAAGACAAAATGAAAGCAGATTACGAGAAGCAAATCATGGAAATGGAAAAAACCAACGCTGACATGAAAAAGCGACTAAATAACTATCAGGATGATGATCAGAATAAATGGCAAACATTTAAAACTGAATTCAACCACGACATGGATCAGCTTGGAAACTCCATTAAAGATTTCGGCAAGGATAATGAGAAACCATAATTGCATTTGAAATAGAATCTGCAAAAGTCTGGAATGGAATATAATCCATAGCAACAAAAACATTGCACTCCGACTATCAATTGCAGAATGAAGATTTCCAAAGCACGCATCTGCTCTTATATCGAAGCATAAATAACATTCAATCAAATAATACATAAATT
Organism: Flavobacteriales bacterium; assembly: GCA_041688765.1. GTDB lineage: Bacteria > Bacteroidota > Bacteroidia > Flavobacteriales_D > Sanyastnellaceae > JBDNHP01. Next base: position 4,057 of record JBDNHP010000261.1, on the reverse strand, counting down.
ATGAGTAACATCCTTTACCTCGTAGCAGTCGTACTGATTATCCTTTGGGCTATCGGTTACCTCGGATATAATTCCGGTGGAATTATTCACTTACTACTTGTGATCGCAGCAATTGCTATTTTGCTTCGATTAATTTCAGGCAGAAAAATAGTTGACTGAAATACAACACTGCTTCAACAAATTCAATCTAATTGAATAACTGAAGAAGATCTTTTGTCCAATGGCCAGGTATTGCAGAATCGGCCTCGTCGGAAATTTTATCCTGTTATGTAAGGCTTTAGCAGATAAAATTTCCGACACTGGACAATCGTTCGCAAAGTGTTTTATTCAAGTTGAGTATTTAAAAATGAGTTCTATCAAGCGACCCAGTTAATTCAATAATGAGTTCAACAACATGAAAATGAAAACCATCTTAAAAGTAATCTGCTCTATTTTGCTCCTAACCTCCCTTTTCTCATTTATCACCTCAGCGCAGGTGAAAGGAGTGGTAGGCTCAGAAGGAAAATGGGGATTGGTTGATGGTTCCGGAAAAATGATTGTGACACACACTTATGATTATATGGGAAATAATGGGAAATTTTCAGAGGGAATGATTTCTGTTTGGCTAAATAATCAAGCCGGATACATTGACACTACCGGCAAAATTATAGTCCCGCTAATTTACGATGAAGCTTTCTATTACTCCGAAGATGGTATTGCTTTAGTGAAAATTGGGCACTGCTACCGATACATTGACAAAAATGCCAAATGCATTTCGGAAGTAGATTATGAAAGCGCTGGAACCTTTTCAGATGGCCTTGCTGTAGTTTCTAAAGATATACTCTATGGTTTTATTGATACAGAAGGATATGAAATTATTCCATTAATGTACAGTTATGCCGAGAGCTTCTTTAATGAACGAGCCAAAGTTGAATTTGAAGGAAAATCCTTTTATATAGACAAGCTAGGAAGGCAAATAATGGATTAAACGAATACGGCTAGGTTTCGGTCTGTGCATTGTGCAGGCAATCGCCGCAGATTGAAACCAGCCTATATAAACAGAATATAATCTTTGAATAAAGATTTACATTCTGAGATGCCAGTTCTTGAGTTGGAAAAAGTTCTAACTCCAAATTTGATAACTATTTTGAGAATGAAATGATTGGTTAAGGTAAATTATTGATTCATCTCAGAATACTAACCCAAAAAAGCACCGAAGTCACAGTTTGACGATCAAGCATAAATTCATCTTTATGGTTTGAAAAATCAATCGTTGAACCGCTTGACTTCGTGCTTTTTAGGAAACTATCAAAATACAATTTAGCTCTGATTTTTGTTTTGAATCTGTCTGATTGGAGTGGACCCAAAATATTAATCAGGGCTTTTTTTTCCCTTTTTGCTGAGAAAGGAACTTAAATAAGAGCAACAAAATTATTGGATGCGATAATTCCCATGCTAGAACTGCATAAATCAGACGCGGACTAAATGCTCCTGAATAAAATGCATACATCTTGATTCCTATAATATTTCATAATGCAGAAATAATTAAATGAATCAATTTAATAAATACTTGAATATGGAATTATTAGAGAAAAAACAAAGCGCACTCATCGAGCGAATCAGAAAATTGATGATTGATTATGTATATCAATCAGATGAGGAGCCGAAAGTTCTATTTTCGGTATTTCTCGCCACAAAAATAGATTATAGCTATAAATACCTGTCAAATCTTTTCTCACAAGTACAAGATATTACTTTGGAGCATTACATTATCAAATTGAGAGTTGATCGCACAAAGGAATTGATTGGAGGGGACAAATATACTTTCTCTGAAATAGCAAATAAACTTCATTATAGCAGTTTGGCACATTTGTCGAATCAATTCAAGAAAAGCACAGGAATTACGCTCTCACAATACAAAGCATTCAAAGAAAAAAAAGAATTAGCGCGCAGCATCCTTGAATTTGAGTAGCTAAGCGAACATATATATTCATATTATACAATTTATATAATACTACTATTTAATTCACCTTGTCTTATGCGTCTATATGACAAAAAACAAAATCAAACAAACATCTATATCTAGCCCAAAATACAAGAAGGTGCTCAGTTTCGTTAATAAATACTCTGTCAAATCACATGGTTTTCCCTAGAATCTGCTTCACACTCCTTCGGGCCATTGTGGCTTTGCATCTAAAAAACTCTTTAATCGATTAGCTCATTCATTAGGCAAGCGATAATTGACTAAATTCGGAAGCGTACCTTAGGATTGAAAAAAGGTCGAGAAAAAGTTTTAAGAAATGGAGACATCATTAATCATAATACTAATAGGCCTCTTTATTTTTTGGGGGCACTATCTTAGCGGCATTTTCGAAAGGAAAAGTATTCCTGATGTACTTGGACTTATGCTGATAGGTTTGATTATTGGACCAGTATTTCATATTATAGACCCTTCTACTTTCGGGCAATTTGGACCGATATTTAGCAATTTTGTACTCATTTTCATTCTGTTTGAAAGCGGCACAGATCTCAAACTATCTGAGATCAAAAGTTGTTTTAAAGAATCTGCCTCCATCACTTTTTTTGGATTTCTATCCACTTGGATAACTGTTTTTATTTTGTGTCAAGTCGTTTTTAATTTGCCGATTCTCAGTAGTTTATTTATAGGTTCTACTTTAGGTGGAACATCCTCTGCGGTAGTAGTAGGACTTATCAAAAAAATCAAAGTCCAGCCCAAAACATCTACAACCCTAATAATGGAATCTGCTGAATCTGATGTCTTTACTCTCGCCATACCATTAAGCATACTTGGCTTTATGACAACAGGCGAGCTATCAACAAATTTGATCATATCCCAATTTGTTTCTTCCTTAGTATTGGCCTTACTCATTGGGATTAGTGGCGCATTTCTTTGGTCATTTTTATTAAGCAAATTTCCAGGGTTCAAAAGCACCAAATTCTCAACTCCAGCCTTTCTTTTCATACTCTACGGCATTGCTGAATACCTCAATTTCAGCGGAGCTTTGACTGCTCTTTCATTTGGAATTTCCATAGGAAACCTAAAATATTTGGAGCCCCGATTTATTGAAAAGTTTGTCCCAAATCAGAATATCGTTTTGCCTAAAGCTGAAAAAGCTTTTTTTAGTGAATTGGTTTTTCTTTTGCGTACTTTTTTCTTTGTTTTCATAGGAATGAGTATTCAGATAACCCACCTAGACTGGCTTCTGTGGGGTGCTGTATTTACTATTGTTCTCTTTTTGGTGAGAATTATTATCATCAAAATAATCGTTCCTAGATCCACTCCAATTATTGATAAAGCGGCGATGTCTATCATGATTCCCAAAGGTTTGGGATCTGCAGTTATTGCCACTCTTCCTATTCAACAGGGTTTGGCAAATGGAGCCATTATTCAATCTATTTGTTTTTCAGTGATTCTGTTTAGCACTCTAATTTGTGTATTGTTATTCTTTTTGCTGAAAACGGAAATCAGTATTCCTGTTTATAATTTGTTATTTAAAAGTAAGCTCAACAGCGGAAGAGAACCGGCACCAATAAATATAAGTGAAAGCCGCGGGCAATAATGTTTGCTTTGGTTTTTTTTAGCATCGTAAATGGCGCAATGAAGGAGCAAAAGCCGCAATTTCCTCTTTGCATTCTCTGTGGGCTCTTGGCTATCTGCGCTAATCTTCTCAATACTAAAAGCTTCAGGCAAAGCCCGCAAAGGAAGGTCCGCAGAGATTCTCAAAACTAAATCAAAGAGCTGAATTCAATAAATAATTGCATAGAATCCGCTTCAGGGGCTGAAATATGCATGATTTTTACTTTAACTTTTGGGCTTCTTATTCCTAAATTCTAAATCATTTCTTAAAGAATTTCAGAAAATATTTCAATCTTCCACCAAACTAATCCATCATTGATTGACAAGCGACTTCGCTGTTATTGAATGTGAGAAATTTGCCAGTCATTTAGGAGCGTAGAATGAGCTTAGACGATGTATACAATTGTTCAATCAATCTGACTTCTCCTCAAGATATCAATTGTCTGGCTGCATGTCCTGCAGATCTAAATTTGGATGGAT
>JBDNHP010000260.1:0-10861 GCA_041688765.1 Flavobacteriales bacterium | reverse complement strand
TCCAACAAAAGGCGATACGTAGCTTGCGCCTGCTTTTGCAGCTAATAATGCTTGTCCGGCAGAAAAAACAAGCGTACAATTAGTTCGGATTTCTTTATCCGAGAAATATTTAATAGCCTTAATTCCTTCCCGAATCATAGGAACTTTTACTACTATATTCGGGTGCAAATCTGCTAATTCTTCGCCTTCTCTTATCATTCCCTCAAAATCGGTGGCAATTACTTCAGCACTCACATCCCCGTCAACAATATCGCAAATGGCTCTGTAGTGTGCAAGTATATTGGCCTTTCCGCTTATACCTTCTTTAGCCATGAGCGAAGGATTGGTTGTTACTCCGTCAAGAATTCCCATATCCTGGGCTTCACGAATCTGATCGAGGTTGGCAGTATCAATAAAGAATTTCATACATCAATTTATTAAGTGCAAAGGTAAGGCAGGATTTTGCCCTTACAAAATGAAAACGATGAAGGTCTTTAAATCGAAAATTAGCCTTTGATTCAAACAAGTTAAAAATGAAATTATAGTCTGGATTTCTTCAATGGATGAGGTTCGAGAAATTAATTGTGTACTCATAAATGCCGATTAACATGGAATACTTGAGTGCTGTTTTTTTTGGTTAATCGGAGTACGTCGATAAAAATATTATTTTGTCTACATAAAATCGCGATTTATAGAAGTTATTCAATATACGACAAATACCGTATAGCGATGGTTATAAATACTAAGACCTTTGCCTAACTAATCTCAAAATTATCATGAAAACCAAATTTTTTTATGCAATGTCCTTCGCGTTGGGACTTAACTTCAATGCTTATTCAGCGGATCTAATTGTAGCCGAAGGCGGACAAGGTGGTGCTTATGCAACGATCAACGATGCATACAATGCCGCCGTAGACGGAGACCGTATTTTGGTTTATCCAAAAGCAAATGGTGTGGCTTATGCAGAAAATGTGACTATAGCTAAAGATGTTGATATCAGTAGTGCTGAAAACGGAGTTAAATTCGGTTATCAAGGAACTATTACTATCAATGGCGGGTCAATTCCTTTGAACTCCGAAATTATTCTTTCAGGATTACTCATCCATTCAGGTAACATTACGTGGGGTAGTCATCCAATTGGGGGAAGGTTGAATGTACGTGTTGTAAACTGTAAATTAAATGCAGGTTATATTAACCTACAAGCTAATTATCTGAGTGCATACATTGCAGGAGACAGTATTATTAACGGATATGTACTTTTTGCTCACGGGCACTTATTGGGTTGTTACATTGAAAATAGCAGTATAAACGCTTCGCCTGTTAGTGTCAATTCGAATCCTACTATTACAGGAGAATCTACATATATTGTGGGAAATACAATAAAAACTCCAAATATAAATGCGCCTATATACGGTATAAATTATCAGAACATCTATAATTATGCTCAAATATCCAATAACGCTATTCAGCTGCGTAATTCAAATGGGTATCACTTTGGAATGTATGTCATGGGCACTGACAACCTTGCTGGAAGAACTACCATAAATAATAATGTTATTTATAATTCTGGATCAACTGCATATGGAATTTATTTGTTTGGACCCTATTATGGTACTAACTCATACTTCGATATACACAACAATATTATTGCTACTACCGGTTCTTATGCTATCTACCAAGTTTATAATAGCATTTTAACAGAAGCGTCTTACAATTTCATTGATTCCGGTATTACCGGTTTTTATAATGTTATAAATAATGGAACTAATACTGTTGCCAACATGATCAGCTTTTTAAATTTAGCTGATTTTTCTCAAAATGGTGGTTCACCTGCAATTAATGGTGGAAATCCGGATGCTGCTCACACGGATCTCGATCTTTCACGCAATGATGCCGGAGTATTTGGCGGTTCTTTTTCTCATGAAAATTTTTATAATGGAGGTGCTGCTTCTGTAGGATTCGTTTTGGCTCCACGACGCGTACTTTCAGGTGAAACTATTTCTATTGAAGCTAGCGGATTTGATCGTTGAGTGTATAAATCATCCAAAAAAATAAATATAGGAATGATGAGAACGCGAAACGTATCCATTATGGAACGGCTTCTAACGCTTCTACTTCTTTTCCCCTCGTGGGCAATCTTTGCTCAAAACGGGATACAGGCAGGAGAGTACTTTTACGATAGCGATCCAGGTGAAGGACTAGGCTTAGCCCTTGATCCTCAGGATCTTGCTTTCGGAAGTTCTTTCGAAATTGCCAATGATGTTTCATCTTCTCTAGGGCTTGGTAAACACACTCTCTTTATTCGCTTCTTAGATGAAGCAGGAGTTTGGGGCCCTACGTTTAGAACTATCATTGAAGTAGAAGGTAACTTGCCCGTTCCGGAAGTTAATCTCAGCCTCGCAAGAGCCTGGTGGGATAACAATCCGGGAGCTGCTGTCAATATTCCCGTCGTAGATGGAAATTTTGACGAAAGCTTCGAGCAACTCATGGCATCAGACTTCACAACTCCATTGGCTCAAGGCTTGCATGTATTAAATATGCAAATCAGAGACGAAGAAGGAGCATGGAGCCCTGAATTTAAGACCATTCTCAATGTCGAAAATCAATTGAGCGCAGAAGCTCTGGAAATTACAATTGCCCGCGTTTGGTGGGATGCCGATTTAGGTGCTGCAGTTTCGATGCTTGCTTTTGATGGTGATTTGAATGAAGCTTTTGAAATTGTCCAAGCTCAGGGATTAGTATTACCGCCTGCTAGCGGTTTGCATACCATTCATGTTCAAGTTCAAGGTACAGATGGCAATTGGGGGCCGGAATTTAATACAGTAGTCTCTATTGATGATGAACTAGTAGCAGAAGCATTAAGCATTCAATCTGCCCGTTATTGGTGGGATAATGATTTAGCCAACGCTATTTTGATGCCTGTTTTTGATGGCGATTTTAATGAGTCATTCGAAATTGCAATGGCAAATAGTGTTGCTACGCCTGATGCCGGATTGCATAAGCTCAATGTTCAATTTCAGGATCATGCTTCTGATTGGGGCAGCATTTTTACCACTATTGTTAATGTTGAAGAAGTGCTCAATTCAGCTAATCTGAAAGTCAACAATATGAGGTATTGGTGGAACAACGATCTTGGAAATGTTCAAAATATGATTGCCTTCGATGGTAATTTTAATGAGAGCTTCGAACAGGCATTCGTGAATGGAATTGTGGCTCCGGCAGCCGGAATTCATGTATTGCATGTTCAGGTTCAAGATCATGAAGGAAACTGGGGTATTGATTTCAAAACCATAGTAACTTCTGATGAACCAATTGAGGCTGAAAATCTAAAGGTGAATTTGCTGGAGTATTGGATAGATTCTGATCCTGGTGAAGGTGCTGCAACGTCTATTCTCGCATTAGACGGAAATTTCAATGAAAAATTTGAATTAACATCTTTGCAGCTTAACACTGCGCTTCTCGACACTGGCTTACATATTTTTGGTATTCGTGCTTTGAGTTTCAATGGCAATTGGGGACCCGATTTTCTTTCAGTTATTTATGTAGATCCTTGTCAGAGTAGTCCATTAGTTGAAGTGAGTCCTGCTGGCCCATCTTCATTATGTCCGGGCGATAGTTTATTACTAAGTGCAACTGCCGGTTTAAGTGATTACCGTTGGTATCGTGGTTTGGATTTAATAGGATCAGGTGAATCGGTGTACATTTATGAAAGTGGTGTTTATCGGGTAGTTGCTTACGATCTTAACGGATGTCCGGGATTATCTGCTTTCTATACTGTAAATCCGGCTAATGCAGGAACAATTACCGTTACAAATTTGAACACTTTAAATTTTTGTGAAGGCGGCAGTGTAACGATAGTTGCGAGCAATGGCTATACTTCGTATGAATGGAGTAATGGTGAAAGTGGACAAGTAATTGTAGCTGATGTTGCAGGAGATTACAGTGTAATTGGCACCACTGGAGTTGGATGCAATGCATTCAGTGATACGCTTACTGTTCAAGTATTTGAAAATCCTGTAGAGCCAGTTGTTTCAATTATTGGTGCTACATCATTTTGTCTTGGCGATAGCGTGCTGCTTCAAAGCTCATATCCTTCCAACATCATTTGGAATACTGGAGCTACAAACGACTCTATTTATGCCTATCTCAATGGCCCGTATTCAGTAACTTATTTCGATTTGAATGGATGTTTTTCTGCTTCAAATCCGGTTAATATTACTGTTGGTAACCCTCAAGTCGTTTTTAATGTTGATGCAAACCTTTTGTTCTTACCTAATAGTACGGTTCAATTTACTTCAAGTACATTAGGAACAATAAATGATTATGCATGGGATTTTGGTGATGGAAATACATCAACAGATGAAAATCCATCTCATACTTATGCTGCTTATGGATTGTATAATGTAAGCCTTGAAGTAACGGACGCAGGTGGTTGCACGGCATCATTTGATTACCCTGCTCCGCTTGAAGTGTGGCAAGTATATCCTACTTCTGATATTAGTATTCCGGGTGTTACAGACTCCATCACTTCCATTTCGTTTTTATCACCCTATGTGGGTTGCGTAACTACAGCCGGTGGTGAAATTTGGGGAACTACAGATGGAGGTATTACATGGACGCTATTGCCAACAGGAGCAAATGTTCCTTGGTACACCATTACTCTTACCGGAAATGGATACTACAATGAAGGTTGGATAGCCGGAGGTAATGGAACTATATGTTATTCTCCTGATGGCGGAGTAACCTGGATTCCAACTCCTACAGGTTCCAATGAAACTTTCTATGATCTCTGGTTTAACGGACCCGGTAATGGATGGGCAGCAGGCTCAGGTGGTACTGTATGTTGGTACGGCGGTGGAGGATGGAATGATATTTCTCCGGGATTACCTGGCACAACGTTCTACACCATTTGGTACGGTGGTGGAATATTGTGGGCAGCTGGTTCTGGTGGAGTATTGTGCTACTATTATGGTGGAGTTTGGTACCCCGTTTATACTGGTAGCGGAGCAAACTGGTACGGTGGTGGATACTATCCTGGCAGCAATTGCATTTGGTTAGTTGGTTCAGGTGGCACCATTTATTTCTCGCCTGATGGCGGAATAACTTGGATTGATCAAAGTCCCGGTGGTGGCTATGATTATGATTTCAATGATATCATTGTAATCAACGGTCAACATGCAATTTGCGTTGGAAATCACGGGGTAATTTTCGTTACCTATGATGGCGGAAATACTTGGGAGCCATGGTCGTCAGGCACAACAGAAGATCTATTGTCATGTGAGTTAATCGACTGTGTAGTGCATATTACCAGTGCTTCAGGTAACGTTTACTTGATTGATTTAGGCTTGCAGGCTGTTGCACCTACCATTTCTGCTGATGGTCCGCTTACGGTTTGTTCAGCAGATACATTGATCTTGAGTGTGGATAATCCACGGCCGGGCTACAATTATATCTGGAGCGACGGAACAGTAGGTTACACAACAATTGCAGATCAACCTACAGATTATTGGGTCGTTGAATCAGGTTTTTGTGGTGATGCCAATTCAGATACATTACAAGTGGTGATTAATTTTGCAATACTGTGGTATGCTGACACTGATGAGGATGGATATGGTGATCTTAACAATGAACTCGCTACTTGTGATCTACCGCCTCTGGGCTATGTTAGTAATAGCGATGATTGTGATGATACGGATCCTTTGCACACTACCTATTGTCCTCCACCTTGCTTTGGCGATTTCAATGATGATCAACTTATAAATGCAGCGGATTTATTGATCTTACTTTCGGCTATCAACCCTGCTTACTGCGGTCAAAACTGCACTGCAGATGCCAATAACGACGGCTATGTGTCAACCGCAGATTTATTATTATTCCTAGCCTATTACGGAACAGCTTGCCCGATATAAATCAATAGGATATAAAGGTTATTTATTGAAAACCCGTCTTGAAAAAGACGGGTTTTTTGTTACTCGCATCGATGGGGTTGCGAATGCTCTCGACGGAATACAGTAAAGACGGATAATTATCCGTCTGTATCATCCGTCTGCACAATGTCCGTATTATCCTATCTTTGGTCTAATAAAAAAAGCCAATGAGAACGATAGGAAGAATATTACTCACTACACTGGCTGTTCTGGCAGCATGGTATTTCTTTCCGGAAGAAATTACACTAAGTGATTGGTCTATAGCTATTATTGTAGCTATTGCTATTGCGCTGCTCAATACATTTATCAAGCCTCTCTTTATCATTCTAACAATTCCGGTAACCATTTTCACTTTTGGTTTATTCTTATTGGCGGTAAATGCTATTATGATCATGTTTGCTGATTGGTTAATTGATGATTTTCACGTTAAGAACTTTTGGTGGGCATTGGTATTAAGTTTGATTATTTCTCTTATTAATTCCATCGCTCAAAAGGATGATCAGGAGAGAAACGGACAAAGGAGAAATCATCCTAACTTTAATGGATAATAATTAATATTTTAAATATAATTTTATGGGACTGTGGGATAAAATTAAAGGCGAGTTTATTGATATTGTAGAATGGCTCGATCCTACCAACGACACCATGGTGCATCGCTTTGAGCGATACAACAATGAAATCAAAAATGGAGCACAACTAATTGTGCGAGAATCGCAGGTAGCAGTGTTTGTTGATCAAGGACAAATCGCTGATGTATTGCAACCGGGGCGACATGAGCTCAATACTTCGAACTTGCCTATTTTAAGCACGATTAAAGGTTGGAAATACGGATTTGAAAGTCCATTTAAATGTGAAATATATTTTGTTAATACTAAGAATTTCACTGATCAGAAATGGGGCACCCGAAATCCTATCATTCTGAATGATGATCGCTTTGGAATGCTCGAAATTCGTTCTTTCGGAACTTATGCTATTCGTGTTAAAGATGCCGGTTTATTCATTCGTGAAATTGTTGGTACTGATGGTAGTTTTACTACAGATGAAGTAACTGAACAATTGCGCAGTATAGTGGTAACCCGTTTCACTGATGCCATTGCAGAGAGTAAAATTCCGGTTGAATTAATGGCAGGAAACCAAAATGAACTTAGTGATCTTGCCCTTGAACAAATTAAGCCAGAATTCTTAGCTTATGGCTTAGAACTTACCAAATTCCTCATCGAAAATGTTTCGATGCCGGAAGAAATTAAAAAGGAAATTTTTGAATTGAGCCGTTTAGGTAAAATTAACTTGGATCAATTGGCCAAAATTAAAGCTGCAAAAGCCATTGAAAAAGCGGCTGAAAATCCTTCAGGAATGGCAGGTGCCGGAGTAGGGATGGGCATGGGCTATGTGATGGCTAATCAAATGGGTCAACTATTTAATCAACAAGGGAATACGGGAAGCCCACCCCCGCTTCCGAATTCTTCTTTTTTCATTGGTGTAAATGGAAAACAAGAGGGGCCATTTGATCTCAATGCTCTGCAGCAAATGATTACAAATGGCGCATGGAATGGAGATACGATGGTATGGACACAGGGCATGGCTGCATGGACCAAAGCATCCGAAGTAGAAGCCTTAAAACCATTATTAGGATCTGTGCCACCGCCACTTCCGTCACTCTAGAATTGAGAAGTGATGGCGGAAGTTGAAGAGCTTGCCGAAGGTGCTAAACGCGTGCATTGCAGCAATTGTGGAGCGGAACTTCATTACGCTCCAGGGACAGAATTTTTGCAATGTGGATTTTGTGGTACCCGCAATGATATTCCAAAAGATATCAATGAAATTCTTGAGCAGGATATTCTTGAATTTCTAAATACAGAAGCAGAGAAAAGTGAAAAGGAATCGCATGAGGCTGTTGAATGCAATAGTTGTGGTTCGATTACTTCGCTGGAAGAGCAAAAAACTGCGCAATTTTGTCCATTCTGTGGCAACCATCTTATGCTCAAAGATGCCAGTAAAATTGAGCAGATTAAGCCCCATGCACTTTTGCCATTTGCTTTAAATCAACGTGATGCACACTTAAAATTTCGCACATGGTTGGGCTCGCTCTGGTTGGCTCCTTCAAAGCTGAAACACATGGCCAATGCTCCAGAAGGAATGAGTGGTATTTATACCCCTTATTGGACCTTTGACGCAAAAACTTCTTCGGATTATTCAGGTGAAAGGGGAGATGATCGGCATGTTCAGGAATCGTATACAGCAAAGGTCAATGGTCGTTCGGAACATCGAACTAGAACCAAAACGGTAACGGATTGGCGAAGCGTAAGTGGACATGTTAATGTAGATTTTGACGATGTATTAATTATTGGTTCTACTTCTTTACCTAAGCCACAAGCTGAACAACTGGAACCTTGGAATTTGCAGGATTTGCTGCCATTTAGAGAAGACTATTTACGAGGTTTCAGAGTTGAATCGTACAATATTGCTTTACCACAGGCATTTACTGAAGGCAAAGAACGAATGACTGAATCTATTAAGGATAACGTTCGATCTGATATTGGAGGAGACCATCAGCGTATTCATTCATTAGATACTGATTGGCAAAATTTAAAATTCAAGCATATTTTGCTACCTATTTGGATTGCAAGTTATCCTTATAATGGAAAAACTTATCGCTTTCTGGTGAATGGAAAAACAGGAGAAGTGCAAGGCGAAAGACCATACAGCACCTGGAAAATTATTGGTTTGGTAGTTATTATTATTATTATTGTCGGAGCGATATTATTGGTGTCAAATAAGTGAAAAACATAGCTGAATTTATTTTCTCAAAACCCGATGCTCAGCGTGAATTGTTTAGCGCAATGAATGAGATTTTGCTTGGTTATCCCGGAATGCGAAGTGCTATCCGATATGGTATCCCGTTTTATGGAATGAACAAGTGGATTTGTTATTTAAATCCGCAAAAAGGTGGGGGACTAGAACTCTGTTTTTGGAATGGTTTAAAATTAAAAGATGACAGTGGTCTGCTTCAAATCAAAGATCGCAAACAAATAGCCGGAATCACCTTGCACCATATTGATAATTTGCCACTTGAAGTCATTGATGGCTTGGTACAGCAGGCGATTGAAATGGATAAAAGAGAAACAAAGTTAAAGCGTTGAAATTAGGCCAATCTGGAGAATTATTCTGCGGAAGACAAACTATGAAATCAAATCGATTACCTTAAAATTCATTAAATCACTTCTGCTTTCCGCTGTCTTTCTCCGCTCTGCCTAGAGCTATCATCGCTCCAAAAGTCACATTCCCCTGAGCGAAGAAAAAGTATTGAGAAGCTCGGTCATTTTCAGAGGTAGTTGTTCGGATATCGGGCATATTGATAAATCCCGATTTGCCTTCGACTTGGATAAAATAATGTCTGCGATAAATGATGCGAGCACCCGCATGAAGATCCAAGCCATAGCCGGCTAAATGGAATTCATCATAGCGATCAAATTTCATTAAACGGGTATTGGTTTTTGGAAATAAAATTCCTGCTGCGCCTCCACCAAACATATCCAAATTCCAAAATCCATTTTCACCTGAAATTGCTGACCAAATTGGGACATGACGATTCAATCCAAAATTGATATAGTTAAGACCATCAGTATGTTCAAACGAAAGGAAGTTATAGGCAAGAACAAAGTCTTCATTATCATACACTCCATCATATTGAGTGCCTGAGTTTTCTATATATCCGTCCATTTTCACGTTCACACTATTGCTCATCACATACTTCATGTGATCCACCCTAAAAGTCAGCTCAAGTTTTTCAGTCAGAAAATAGCCTATTCCATAATTAACCTGAGGTATTGTAATAGAATTGAGCTTGAGATAGGGATCGATTCCTAATTGGGTCTGTTTATCATGACCTGGAACATTCAAAAGGGTGAAATTGTAATTATCGCCACTGAAATGGATATCAGAATCAGTATAAAACGCTCGATTCCATCCCCAAAACATAGACAATAGGCCCTTTCGTTTAAATCCGAACTTTTCAGCGGAAACCTTGATGTCATCGGTCTGAGCCGTTGCGCCGAGGGTTATTAATGCTAAAGTGAGCGAGAATAAGCGTTTAAAACGATTCATATTGGCACAAATATACTGATATGGAATGCTTTCTACGTGTGATCTGCTTTTCAAAAAGATGATTTTTGTTATTATCTCGCTCTCGTTTATTGAAATTGTAAAGACAAATTCACTTTGAAACATCTACCTTTGTCGGCCCTAAACATTTTTTCATGAATCGCAGTTGGTTTTCTATTAAAGTTAAGTACAGCAAGCCGGATCAAGACGGTACGGAGTCTAAAGTTACAGAAGAGTATCTTGTTAATGCCTACAGTTATACAGAGGCGGAAACCCGCATGTATCAGGTTATAGCAGATGAGTTGGGCACCGCTGCCGAAGTGGCTACCATTTCTAGAAATAATTATGCCGAAGTTCTCCGTTACGATGCCGGAGACGCTTGGTGGAAAGCAAAAATTACTTTGGTAAGTTTTGACGAAGAAAGCGGAAAAGAGAGGCAAACCAACCAAAGTTTGTTGGTTCAGGCGGCGGATATCAAAGATGCCTATGAAAAGCTAAATAAGAAGCTAGGCAAAGGGGCAATGGAGTTTTTAATCCCCAATATTGGCTTCACTAAGATCACCGAGGTGTACGAATGGGACGGTGCTTCTAAAGATATTGCTGAATTGGAAGCACAGGGCTTTACTTCGGTGAAGAAATCCAAAATGAAGCCAAGTGAAGAGTTCCAAGAGGAAGAATAACATCTGATCATTTTTTAATTTCTTTAGACCCTTTGCAGGCCATGAAATATAGGTTTCATGCAATGCCGCATGCTGAATGGTTTTCAAAATTGAGAATCGTTTCTAATGGATCTTCATACCAAGTTTAGCTCAGGTATTTGAATTTTTCACTTTTAATGTATGGAAGATGTAGTC
>JBDNHP010000259.1:0-6853 GCA_041688765.1 Flavobacteriales bacterium | reverse complement strand
TACGAATAACAATATTGCATGCAGGTATTTACTAGAAAATAAATATGCATTTATTGAAATTAAAAAAAATTAATCCTAAAATTCGATTGGAAATTACCGGATAATTGGGCTGAATATTTGGGCAAACAAAATACAATAATTACCATTGAGGCTGCTACGAAGTCGGGTAGCATGACATAGCCAAACCTATTGAGTGCAAGCATTCAATCCGCCGTTCTATTTTCAGCCGGTATTTGCATTCAACAATAGAGTCCAAATTCCGACAAATTTGTTTAATGATCTACCTAAAGAAACCGAATATCTAATTGATATAAATAAAGAATTGTCTTGGGAAGGAGATGATCTGTCGCTTGATGTACAGTTGGTTTATGATATTTCAGAATTGCAAAATTTCTGCTATTCCTTCACAAAACTCCTTACCTCTTCTAAACTTCTGACGAAATATACACCGGGACTCAAAACACCTATATCTACAATTTGTCCATTCATCCTTTTTCCGATCATTGGGATTTCAGCCAAATTATTCAATATAGAATAAATCATACCTAATGATATAAAGTTAAGTTATAGCTTTACCACTAACAGCCAAAAGTCCAGTAATAACTTCATTTATTTACGATGTTTGCTTACTTATATTGGGGATATTATTAACATATTACGAAATTACATTTAATTTGATTTTACTATTAAATACATTATTCATAACATATTTAAAAGATTGAAAATACCAAATAAACCACTTTATATTGATCCCACCTATGGACGCTTATGAATGCTCCCAAAAAAGGATCTATCTGTTACAAACTATGTTGAAAAATCAACAACATTCACCAATCAAACTGAGTAATATCAATAGGTCGGAAACACCCGTTAGTCCATCATTATCTAAATCATGCTCACATATATTCGCACATTCGAAACCGGTAAGAAAAAGCAGCAAATCACTTATGCTTATACATCCATCATCATCAAAGTCGCCCAAACATATTTCCAGATTCTGCCACTCAAATGCCCCTATAGATGGTGGATTCGAAAATGAATACAATACAAAATCAACTTGCGGATCATTAAACGGGTAGCCCATTGCAATAGCCGGACTCTGCTCCTGTAGTGCAAAATTATCAGCGATTGCATCAACAAATAATGGATCAGCAATTATTTGATTCACATCAGTTACAGGCAATACAGGCGACCACAAATCATTTGACTCATTGAACCACAAATTATGACTGAATTCAAAAGTTGCAGACAATGTATTCGGACCAATATTCACTTCTGTTATATCATTCGCCAGAAATACAATGTTATTGCTGAATTCATTATTTGAACAAGGTAAAAACCCCGGAACCGTTGTTTCCTGTAGAATTCTCATCGCCCAATTCTGAGGCTTGTAAAAGGTGTTATTTCTTACTGCACTGTTAATGCAACCAACGTATGCAATGGGCGACCATGAACCAACGAATAAATTAGAAAATACGTCAATATTGGCTGCTTCAAAAGCATTCACAATTGGATCAGATAATGCCGGTCTGAAAAACTCCAATCCTGTGGAACCACCAATGTTTATAGCACGTTGAGCAATATCCCGAAAAACATTGCGCTGTATTCTGATGTATTGCGTCCCCCCTTTGGCCTGAATTCCCGAATTACCGGTATCTGTGAATGTACAATCTTCAATTATTCCGTTGTGACAGCCTACCATATCCACACCACTCCCCGCAGCACCATTCTCGAAAATGCAATGATGAATATGAAAGTCATCCAAGCCACTCAGCTTTAACAAGTCATTATTTCCACCTGCATTAATGTCTCTGAAATGACAATTCCGAATAGTGATATGATGCGTAGGTACATCATAATTTCCTCCATCATCAATATTCATCCCATTACCGGTTTGATGTTGGATCAAAAAACCATCAATGATTATGTACGAGCAACTCACAAGGTGAATCGATTCCGAATTTCCTTCAAAAATGGCTCCTGATAAAGTTTCGGACATAATAAGAATTGGCTCCTCAATTGTTCCATTCAAATCAATTAAAAACTGAGTACCATCAGAATAAATTCCATCCAAGAATATTACTGTATCTCCCGGTAAAAGGTTTGGCCCTGCTGCTGATAACGTACTATAATCACCGCCTGCACCTACTAAGATTGGAACTGCTAATGCAATATTCGAGTTAAGAAATGCTGCAGCCCAAATGAATATCCCAATTATACTTTTCATTAACCTCTAATTTATCAAAATATCCAGATTTGAATTATAAATTAAATTCCTAAATTGAGCCTGAAATCGATACCATGAACAAACGTTCCTTTCTCAAAACAACATTACTTTCAGCTAGCGCATTTGCAGCTTTGCCTATGCTTAGTAAAAGTATGAAAGCATTTGAACATATCCCATCGGAAGAACTAGCAAAAAATGATGACTTCTGGCAAACTATATACAGCAAGTATAAGATTAAAACGGAGTATATCAATCTCGAAAGCGGGTATTACAATATCATGCCTCAGGAAGTATTGGAGAAATATATTAATCATCTCCGAGAAATCAATTTGCTTGGCGCCTTTTATATGCGAACGGTACAAGCCGAAAATAAAGCTAAAGTCACTGCTCGACTTGCGGATTTGGTAGGATGCAGCAAAGAAGAACTCATCATAACCAGAAACACAACGGAATCACTTGATATGATAATCGCTGGACAAAACTGGCAAGCGGGTGATGAAGCCATTATTGCCGTTCAGGATTATGGTGCAATGCGTGATATGTTCAAGCAGATTTCTGATCGTTATGGTATTAAATTAATTGAAGTTTCAATTCCTCTGCATCCCCAATCTGACAATGAAATTATCGAATTGTACGCTAAAGCCATCAGCCCGAAAACGAAATTGATGATGCTTTGTCATATCATCAATATTACAGGACAAATTCTGCCTGTAAAGAAAATTTGTGACATGGCCCATAATCGTGGTGTGCAAGTGATGGTTGATGGTGCACATGCTATTGCACATTTAGAATTCAAAATAGATGATTTAAATTGTGACTATTACGGTGCAAGTTTGCATAAATGGCTTTGTGCCCCGCTTGGTGCGGGAATGTTGTACATTAAAAAAGAGCATATTCCTAATATTTGGCCTTTGCTTGCAGAAGCTCCAATCGATAAAGAAAATGTTCTTCGATTAAATCATACGGGGACTATCCCTGTTCATACCGATTTAGCCATTCTTGATGCAATCAACTTTTATGAGATAATTGGGGCAAAGCGCAAGGAAGACAGGCTCCGTTATCTCCAGGAATATTGGACAAAACAAGTGAGATCCACGCCAAAAATCATCTTAAATACACCCGAAGATTCGAACCGCGCTTGTGCAATAGCCAATGTTGGAATTGAAGGGCTAAGTCCAGCTGATCTGGCAATTGCTCTCTTTGAAAAGTATAAAATTTATACCGTGGCTATTGATGGCGCAGAGGTACATGGTTGTAGAATTACTCCGAATGTATTTACGAGGCTTGAAGAATTGGATGTGTTAGTGATGGCATTGAAAGAGTTGGCCGCCTGAGCCCTAGCTGTCAAATACCCGTGCCCCACCATAATTACCAATTGAAATTACCCAAAATAATCGTACCTTTGCAGCCTCAAAAAATAGGTAATAGTGTTAACAGTTAGCAATCTCTCTCTTCGTTATGGCAAGCGCAGACTATTTGAAGAAGTAAATCTCAAATTTGTTCCTGGCAATTGCTATGGACTAATCGGTGCTAATGGCGCAGGTAAATCAACATTACTCAAAATCATTTCTGGAGATGTTGATCCTACTACCGGACAAGTAAATATTGGTGCGGGCGAAAGAATGAGTGTTCTGAAGCAAAATCACTTTGAATTTGATCATTGCACGGTGCTTCAAACGGTTTTAATGGGGAATGACAAGCTTTGGAATATTATGCATGAAAAAGATGCTATATATGCAAAAGCCGATTTTAATGATGCTGATGGCGAACGCGCTGCTGAACTCGAACATCAGTTCGCAGAAATGGATGGATGGAATGCTGAAAGTGATGCCGCCAATTTGTTAAGTGGATTAGGTGTTAAAGAAGCTGACCACAATACAATGATGGCTGAGCTGAGTGGTAAAGTGAAAGTCAGAGTGCTTCTGGCACGTGCCATTTTTGGTAGTCCTGAAATTCTACTTCTAGATGAGCCTACCAACGACCTTGACGTTGAAACAATAGCCTGGTTAGAAGAATTTTTAATGAATTTCCCTAATACTGTGATTGTCGTTTCGCATGACCGTCACTTCCTCGATGCAGTCTGCACTCACGTAGTAGATATCGACTTTGGAAAAATTCAAATGTTTACCGGTAATTATACCTTCTGGTATGAATCCAGTCAACTTGCACTTCGCCAAAGATCCGATCAAAATAAAAAGATTGAAGAAAAACGAAAAGAACTTCAGGAATTTGTAGAACGATTTAGTGCCAATGCTTCTAAGTCTAAGCAAGCAACAAGTCGTAAAAAGCTATTAGACAAACTTTCGGTTGAACAAATTCAGCCCTCTTCACGAAAATATCCCGGTATTATTTTCAAACCGGAACGAGATTGCGGAGATCAAATTCTAAATATTGAAAATTTAAAAAAATCCAGTAATGATGGCACATTATTGTTCGATGATGTAACCTTCACAATGGTAAAAGGTGATAAAGTTACAATCCTATCCAAAGAACATAGCGCAATTACAGCCTTCATGGAAATCATCACAGGAAATGAAACACCTGATGCAGGCAATGTGAATTGGGGTAGCACCATTACTCGCGCATATTTGCCAAATAACAATGAAGAATTTTTTAAAAGCGACGATAATCTGGTAGACTGGTTGCGTCAGTTTTCAGTTGAAAAAGATGAAACTTATATCCGTGGATTCCTCGGCAGAATGCTATTTAGCGGAGAAGAAGTACTTAAGAAATGTAACGTTTTGAGCGGTGGAGAAAAAGTACGCTGCATGGTTTCTAGAATGATGCTGGCCAATGCCAATTGTTTAATTCTTGACGAGCCTACGAACCACTTAGACTTGGAATCGATTACTGCATTTAACAATTCGCTAAAAGATTGGAAACACATTGCGATATTCAGTTCTCATGACCATGAATTTACTCATACTGTTGCGAATAGAATTATCGAAATTACTCCTATGGGCATTATCGATAAACGTATGACGTATGATGAATACATCAGCGACAAAAGCATACGCGAAATGCGCGAACAAATGTATGCAAGTGTAAAAGCGTAAAGTCGCGGAATCTAACTCTTCCCATTATTTTGTATTCATTTTTTTAACTTATCTTGCAGCAACATGTGCAAGAAAATACTCGCATTTATTGTTTTTTCGCTTGGTCTCAGTTCCATTGCTCAAAGTGATTCAATCAATACCGGAATTGCCAGTTTTTATGCCCACAAATTTGAAGGAAGAAAAACAGCCTCCGGTGAAACTTTCAGGCAGGATTCGCTCACGGCTGCTCACAAAAACCTGCCATTTGGCACGATGCTGGAAGTTCGAAATCTGAGCAATGATAGTATAGTTAATGTTAGAGTAAATGATCGGCTACCCAAAAGCTCTAAGCGCAGTATCGATTTAAGCTATGCAGCAGCAAATCAACTGAACTTTGTTAAAAAAGGCCTTACAAAAGTCCAAATTCGGATTCTTCCTACCATTACCGAAGAAACAAATGAAAATGTTAAAACTGAAGATTAAAAGTTTCAGAATGAAAGATTTTAAAGTAAAGCTTTATAATGAATGTATTCAAGCTATATCAGAGAAAATTCAATCCATTAAAATAGCCTTAGAAAGTCTGAGGGACGATATCCAAAGTGAATCCAAAAGCTCTAGTGGCGACAAGCACGAAACAGGCAGAGCAATGATCCATCTGGAGCAGGAACAACTGAGTTCACAATTATTAAAACTTAATGACCAATTTAATACATTAAAAAGAATTGAACCACTTGCAAATCCCAAATTAATAAGTGCTGGGAGCTTAGTTGAAACTAATGACTTTTTTTATTTTATATCTATACCTTTAGGCAAGATAATCATAGATAAAATTCCAGTTTATTGCATCAGTCTTAATTCTCCTTTAGGATTATCGTTATCCGGAAAAAGAAACAAGGAAAGTTATACTTTAAATAACAAAACTATTTTAATTTTAAATATTCACTAAATAATATACTATATTTTAAATAAAATAAAGGAATGTTTAATTGAAACTGAACACTCTTGATATTATTTTCCTGATAAATCTTTGCTTTTTATAGATAAAACTGGTATTTTTCCTCATTAAATACCACGTCAAATGAAAATTCTTTTCGCCATCTTCCTTTGTATTCTTTCATTCAATCAGGCTTTTCACAAGCAGAATGTACTGATATACAGGCTTGTAATTATGATCCCGGTGCTGTTACCGATGACGGTACTTGCTCTTTTGTTATCGATTGTTCCGGAATTTGTGGCGGTACTTTTGTACTCGATGGCTGCGGAAATTGCTTTGATCCTAATGGTCAAAATGGCTCATTACTATTCAATCATACGGGTGGAGTTCAGTTTTGGACTGTTCCTGACGGCGTAACGCTAATTAGCATTGAAGCAGAAGGCGGAGAAGGCGGCAGAAACGGTGTTAATACAGCACAAGGTGGACTTGGAGCCTTTGGTAGTGGCGACTTTTCAGTAAGCCCCGGCGAAATAATCAAAATTATTGTAGGAGGAGAAGGTGGTGATGGACAAGGTGGTATCGCAGGCGGCGGAGGCGGCTCATTCGTAATTCGCAATTTCAATAATTCCCCGCTTTTAATTGCCGCTGGCGGTGGGG
>JBDNHP010000019.1:0-1556 GCA_041688765.1 Flavobacteriales bacterium | reverse complement strand
GTACATTCCTTTTATGGGAGGGACATTTGATCCTTGCTGAAATTTTCCCTCAATTTGAGTAGATTCTATTTCAATTTTGACGCTATCAATACATATATATAGCAGTTTAATTTCGGCATCCTCCAGCAGTTCAAACAAGAGATCAACATTTTTAACAGCTCTCAAGTTAGAATGGATTCCGGGAAATACATCTTGAACAGTTGCCTTTCTCAAGGCAATAGGTGCAATACTATCTATATTTCGCTTCATTCCGCAAGAATTAGCCATTAGAATAAGGCAAATGGACAGAGAAAACAAAAAATAAAGACCGTTTTTCATAACTCAATTTAACAAATAAGAATTAAATAACTTCGCAATCTCAAAAATAATATCAGCAAAATGAAGTCAATAGTTAAAAAGCTATTATCGGGCATGGGGATTTTCATTACCCGAAACCAGCGCTATGACTATCTGACAGAGCAGATTTTTGCTAAAATATTGCAAGAGAATTCAAACTGTGTTGACATTGGCCGCCATAAGGGTGAAGTTCTCAAACAAATGTTGAAATATAGTCCTAAAGGTAATCATTATGCATTTGAGCCCATCCCTTCCCTATTTGAAACTTATTTAAAGAATCAATTTCCTGAAAATTGTCATTTGTACAATTTGGGCTTAAGTGAAAGAGAGTCTGAAAAGACCTTCAACTTTGTAGTATCCAATCCTGCTTATAGTGGTTTTGAAAAGCGTTCATACAAGGGTGAAGAAAAGATTGAGCTTATCACAGTACAAACTGCTCGACTGGATCAAATTTTACCGGAGACCTATAATCCGGATCTAATAAAAATAGATGTGGAAGGAGCTGAATTGGAAGTATTAAAAGGCTCTGAAAAAATATTAGCTCGATGCAAACCAGTTATTTTGTTTGAACATGGCAAAGGAGCATCAGATATTTATGGCACGAGTCCGGAAGATATATTTGATTTGTTATGTTCGAAGCATGAATTTCGAATTTTCACGCTGGAGTCATTCCTTAAAAATAATGATTCGTTGGATCTTTCAAAATTTAAAGCACTGTATGAATCGGGGCAGGAATATTATTTTGTGGCTGGGATTTAAGCTATCCAATCGTAAGTAAAGACTCTATGAAGAAGATAGAGCTGCAATACAAAAAGAAGAACTAAAGAAGCGAAACGGAAATACTGTCGTTCAGAATTTGCCGAATAAATGATTAGAATAAATAAGGCCATTGATCCCAGAAATTGGATCAGAACTTTGAGGTGAACATACGCACCATGACAGAGAAAAAGCACCATCAAGCCTAAGGCGAAAATAATTAGCTCCTTTTTACCAATTTTGAACACTTTAAGATGCCAAAGCAACCATGCAAAATAAATAGTTGCAAAAACAAATCGATTCAGACTAAAAATCATTCCTCCTCTGAAAAGTACAATTAAGAGTGTAATGCCAGCTAAATAAGACATGGCGAAAATCAGGTCTGGACTAAATTGTTCAGAAAGGGAAGCTTTTCTAATCCGATTCACAAGAAGTTTAATCAGAAATATCCCACAAATAAGTCC
>JBDNHP010000258.1:0-1447 GCA_041688765.1 Flavobacteriales bacterium | reverse complement strand
CAACATTCGTAACGCTAGGAGCTACCGATTCATGATCATGTGATTCGGGTAAGTTGTAGGTGTTTTGAAACTGGGCCTCCATGCTCAGATTCAAAATGGTGCAACATAGTATTGCGAGGCACCATCGAATGATTAAGGTTGTTCTCATAAAATTGATTATTTGGTTTTAGTTAAAGAGATTGTTTGGTTTTGAGTTTTCGTTTTTTTCGATTTCATATCCTGAGGTTTTGATGTTATTCTGGCTCTAAGTTGCGCAGTAAATACGTTAGCCGTTTGCAAAACGCTTATCCTGCTGGTACGATTGAGAATTCGGTAGAGAAGAGAAGGAATTCGGTTTTTGGATGGCCTTTGAACTAAAAATTTGAGGTGTATTGATTTTAGGTGTCGGTACTTTAGAATTATTTGTAAATCAAAAACGTACTTCCTATTTGTTTTTGCAACTGCAGTAACTCTTGTGCAACTGGTGGTACAGAAAAAAATAAATCACAAAAAAAACCCCGGTTACATTTAACCGGGGCTGCCTTATGGTCCAAGGCTGTATGAATGGATTTTTCAGTTTAAGCATGAAGCAAAGCAAATATTCACCTGGACCAATCCTTAACCGACACAGCAATATTAAATGCAATTAATGAAAGCAAATGGCTTCATTGATTAAGTGGTAGTGTTTGTTGAGAATTCGGTAGGCTTGAATTAGAATAAGTAAAGCCCGAGCATGAAAATGACCAATCCAACTAACATCAATAAAAATGAATACGGCAAAATATCTCTCGCCTTTAGTCCGGTTATTGCAAGAAGTGGCAATGCCCAAAATGGCTGAAGCATATTGGTGAGTTGATCGCCATAAGCCAATGCCAGAATGCTTTTGGGTATTGACACTCCCAGATTCAATGCCCCTTCAATAATTATAGGACCTTGCACAGCCCATTGTCCGCCGCCGGAAGGAACAAATAGGTTGATGAAACTCGCTGAAATAAAAGTTAATACTGGAAATATGGTTCCGGGATCATTGGAAAGTCGACTCCATACTACAAATTGATCTGCAATTTCACTAACAAGTCCTGATGAACTCATCACTCCCATTATTCCGAAATAGAGCGGGAATTGAAGTAATATTCCTGAAGCACCCGAAATAGCCTGATCACCGGCACTTAGAAATTTACTAATGGAGCCGTGTGCAATCAATACTAAACCTAAAAAAGTAAGATTTATCCAATTTGGAGTTATGAAACTCAGGTTTGTGCTTCCTCTTGAATTGAGAGCAATCAATATAACAGCAAGAATTATTAGTAATCCGGGAATTGCCGCTGAAAACCGAAAATTGTCCAATCGCTCCGCACCTTCAGGTTTTTCTATTATTTCAGCTTTCGCATCATTCCGAACAAGATGAAATGGTACTTCAAGTTTGTTTCGTTTTGAAAGCAAAACCATAAAAAGAGGCAAAGCAATT
>JBDNHP010000257.1:0-2553 GCA_041688765.1 Flavobacteriales bacterium | reverse complement strand
TGGGCTTTCGCTCCACGGAGCATCAGTACTAAAATAAGCACCTATCTTGTCAATTGCCAAATCATTGACTATCCTTCTAGCCAACTTAAATCTGAGCGTATATATTTGTCCACTTTGCAAAGATTCAATGAGTTGAGTACTCACATATTCCCGGGTTTGACTAGCACTTTCTGGATGCTCGCAGCAAAACATCCCTACATACGACTGCCCTTCATAAGGCAAGGGCGCTCCCACTAAATTCATATTCTCAGGAGTCAACTGAGTGCCGCATGGATCCAAACTATACAAATCTGGAGTCGCAATATTCGGGTTAAACCAATGAACTAAAGGAGGACTAACAATGCATTCTATTGTTTTAATCTCAAAACCAGGGTCTGGAACTAGATTTTGCCCAACTGAATAATACTGAACATTCAATAAAAATAAAAAGAGTGAAATGAAGCGCATAGTGATTATTTATTATTTCCTTTAATATCTTCCGAAAGGATCGGAGCTAGTCTTGATTGTGTAGGTTATACCTGGGTTCAAGACGTTTTTTCCCATCTTCAATTTGAATTATTGAATATATAGCCAATTCAATAATTAAGGCTTGAAGTTTTTATTAGGTTTACCTGTTCTAAGATAGAAATATATTTTGGTTGCCAAACCTTTGGTGGATGAAAGGTTTGTTTGGCGTGAAAAGAAAGATTTTTTAGGGTAGAGCGAAGTGTTAAGCTGAAACTCAACAAACTCGTTCGCTTAATATTAGGTAGGCACTTTCGTGATAACATTGATTTATAGTGTTTCAGCCCCCTGGAGCAGAGTGAGAATGAGAGCGAGAACGAGGGCAAGAGCGCAAAAAAGAAGAGAAGAAAGGGAAGAAAAGAATAATAGAGAACAAACCAACATTAAGGTTGAGAGGCCCTTTGTTAAGTCCCGGAGGCAAATTTTGCAATAGCAAAGGGCGGAAAAAAAGCATAGTTTTGGTTGTTTAGTTGAAGTAAACATAAATCACATATTTTAGAAATGCAAATTTTTAATGTTAAATTTAAAATGTGCCAGAATTATTCTACAGAAAAAATACCGTGAAGAATTCCTCCGCATTTTATGATTAAATCTGCATAAAAAATTGGCCTTCCATTCAAAATTTAAAACTTCTAAAGACAGGCAATATAGAACGCAGATAACGCAGATTCACGCAGATTCAATTTTCATTTTATCTGTTTCCAAATATTAGATGTTCGATCGTTCAAATCAAAGCACAAATTAATCATTGAATTAGTAATCAAAAATCAATTTTAAATTTTCATCACAATCCGATTTTCCAATTCATGCTTTCCATCAAAATTCAATTCTACCTTTCTGTTACATCTCCTCCTCTCTCAAAAATATCCATAACCAAAAAGCCCTCCGCGTTCGGAGGGCTTTAAGGCTTAAACTGAAAAACTAAAAACTAAAATTACTCTCGGGAACAGATGTTCCCTTCTCAACTAACTTATGAGTACAAGGTAAAACCTTGCGAACCCAAAGTTAACAGATAATTAAATCGAATCAACATAGAGGATTAATTTTTTTTTCAACAATCAGGATATCAGCGTTTTAATAAGTCTCAGGAAACATCTTCCCGGGATTCAAAATGCCCTGGGGGTCAAAAACAGCCTTAATCGACTGTTGTAATCGAATTCCAACATCTGTAAAAGCCAAATCCATATAATCTTTTTGCACCCACCCTATACCGTGCTCTCCACTCAAAGTGCCTCCAAGTGAAACTGTTAGCTCAAATATTTCACGTATGGCAGAGGGTAGCATAGATTCCCAAAGCTCAGAACTCAAACCGCGTTTCAAAATGTTGATATGCAAATTCCCATCACCGGCATGTCCATAACAAACGGAGTCAAATCCATATTTTCGTCCAATGCTTTTAACACCCTCAAGCAATACAGGCAGTTCAAAACGAGGCACTACGGTATCTTCTTCCTTATATATCGATGAGGATTTTACCGCCTCCCCTACTTTTCTTCTCAAATTCCAAAGTCGGTCTTTCTGAGCCTCTGAATCTGCTAACAAAACATCCAATGCTTCAAATTGCTCTACCACAGCGGCTATGCGCTCACAGTCGCGCATCAATGACTCTTCATCATTACCATCAACTTCAACCAACAAATGAGCCTGAACTTCTGCAGCTACCGCCAAGCCTTCTGTTCCGGTAAACTCCAATGCTAAATCAATAGCATCTCGCTCCATAAACTCCAATGCACTTGGACTGATACCGGCCTTAAAAATGGCTGCCACAGCTTCACAAGCCTTAAATGCTGAAGCAAATGGTATAAGCATCAACATATTTCTGGATGGCAAAGGCAATAGTTTTAGCACTGCTTTGGTAATGATGCCAAGCGTTCCTTCGCTTCCCACCATCAATTGAGTGAGATTATATCCCGTGCTATTTTTAAGCGTGTTTGCCCCTGTCCACATCACAGATCCATCAGCCAAAACCACTTCCAAATTCAATACAAAATCCTTGGTAAAACCGTATTTTACGGCATGCGGACCACCAGAATTTTCGGCAAGATTTCC
>JBDNHP010000256.1:0-3070 GCA_041688765.1 Flavobacteriales bacterium | reverse complement strand
ATATTATTGATGAAATCGTTGCGGATTTCTGCTACCTTTTTTTGTCTGAAGATGGTACCAATAGTGAACAAAAATGCTCCCATGATCACCATAATCAACAAGGCCGATAAAGCGAGCATTATCCAAAGTGATTTCAAAACATAGCGGTCCTGATAGGGGAAATAAACACGCAAAAAGTAAGGTTGGTCTGTGATATCAGAAGGGAAGAGTTTTACTCTAAAACCTTTGGTTCTTAAGTCTTCAACGTAATCCGAAAATCGTTCCTCTAGAATTTCAGGTTTGTCGTCAAAACTAAAAACACCAAAAGCAAAATCAGCAGTGATCCCTTTTTGTTGCAATTGCAAACGCAACAGTGAATCTACATACAACGGATCAATTCGTTCAGATATATTGCCCACTACTTCAACATTGAGGTTGCCAAGTAATACATCTTCCATCAAACCACTTTGAAGTAGAATCTCCTGTCGAAGTTTTTGAGCGTCGCTTAAACCCGCCTGTTTTAGGCTGTCGGTAATACTGCGCAGGGTATCAATCTGTCCCGACTCTATCACCGGCATACCACCTTCGAAAGTCCAAGAACCGGAATCTTCTTCTAGAATCAGTGTGCTTTCGTTCAATAAAGGTTTGATGCATTTATTGAGTGTTTCATCGCGTTCCAATAGATGGCTCAATTCGGCAATTGAAGATGCTACGCTATTTCTGAACTCCGTTTCGCGAAGTTCCAATGAGCTTTTCACCCAATAAACCTGCACTCCAATCAAAGCGATAAAAGCAACAGTAATAATAAATACCAATCCGCGTATGAAGCGAGCCTTCATTTCCTTTCCAAAGTATGCAGCAAAAGTAGAGCTGACAAGGCAAGTTAAAACTTTAGCTTAACCTTTTTTAACAAGGCTTAACCTTGATTTAACAGCGCACAACACCTTGCACATGTACCTTTGGCTCGTGATTGAAATGATCCAATTCATTTAAACGTAGATGAGTTTCAACACGTGATTATTCAGGTTTAAAGGTCTGTACAAGACTTTTTACAGGTTTTTGTTGGATTATCTATTTCGAAACAACGTGAAAGAGGTGCTATTTGGCACCTTTTTCATTTTCCAGAATTGTTAAGGTTGAAATCATTCAAGTAGCAATTCATCTGATGGGATAGGCCAACCTTAGCCCTGTGCTGATAACAAAAAGAGGCTGCCCAAATGTAGGCAGCCTCTTTCAAAAAACGAGTTATTAAGAACGACTAATAAACTACCACTTTCTGTACATATCGTTCTTCACCTCTTGTGAAGTGCATGATGTATATTCCTTTGGCTTTATCACTCAAATCAACATCTATCATACCCTCACTTTCATTTGCGAGAATAAAACCCTCGTAAATCGGGCGTTGGGTGCTGTCGAAAATAGTGATCTGCACAGGTTCAGTCATACGATTATCAATTCCAATTGTAAATGCCCCGTTGCTTGGATTTGGATATACGATAATAGAATTAGCAAGTCCCGCTCCAAAAGAAACCGTTTTGCAAACTTGCGCTGAACATTGCGTTCCATCTGGTGCCGTTCTGAAAACTTTCACGCAAACATTATACGTGCCCGGACCAGGGAAAGTGTGAATCGCTGATTCGCTTCCATAGGTGATCGCACCAGGCAAACCATCACTAAATTTCCATTTCAATAGATCACAATCCTGAAAATATTGAGATTCAACCATGGTGAAATTAAATGAATTTGGCGTGCCGTTTGGCGTCCAAGTGAATCCTTGAGCTACAGCAAACAGGAATGCTTCATCACATAAACAAGGTTCGCTGAAATCACAATCAGGCAGTACTATGCAATGCACAAAGGTGCAACAGCTCAGGTAAACACCGGCAGCATTTATTTCATGCAGCGTTACAGTAAAACAAACCGTATCACCAGCCATTGCAGGACTTCCGATCACAAAATTGATTGGGCTGTAAACTTGACCAGGGCTCAATGTTCCAACCGGAATAATTTGATTGTAAGAACTTAACGCTGGATCCGTGAAATTGACATGAATTTCGGCAACATCCCAAGTAGAAGTATTCTTGAAACTTGCAGAATAAGTCCAATCTAATGTGTTGCAAGAAATTGTTTCATCAAACAAATACCCGCAATCAGGCTCGCAGAACAAACTGATCGTATCTCTACAAACTACTTCACCCTCAGCTATCCAAGTTATTTCAACCAATTGGAACGGTGCCAGAGCTGTTTGAATGCAAATCTCCGGCAGGGTGAATGCTCCACCCGGAACAAAATTGCCAAAAATAGGTCCAGGCAGCAAACTAAATGATGTAGGTGTATATCCTGATGTGGTCCAGCCTGAACCAATTGGATTATTTACCGTGACCGTAGTTGAAGGCGAAATCACATTCACTCCTATTTCATCAAAATAAGTAGCTGAGAAGCTATTATATAATGTAACAGAATAGCAGCAATTATCTTGGTCCAGCGTTTCTACTATTTCAACGCCTACTGCAACACAAGGATCACACAAAGGTATATCAATGCAGTATGTAGTGTCGCTAGAGCAGCACAATGTTGCTTGATTTAAAATAGGATCCAATTCATGTGCAATCAAATTATAACAGAATGGCTCTCCCACTAAAACTCCGCTTAATTGAATGGTAAATGTGGCACATTGACCTGGTAATAGCGGCGATCCTGTTAAATCAATAAATGGAGGAGTAAGAATAATTCCCGCCGGACTGATTGGTGAAATAATAATGTATCCCACACTTCCAACGGCAGCATCATGAGGATTACAAACCGTTATATCATAGAATGTTTCACCATTTTCGCAATAAATAGAATCATTGCTCATATACAAACAATCAGGCTCCACCGGACAATGGAAGTACAATGTGTCATAACACACTACTTCTTCATCCATATCAAACCAATCAATGATCACCATTTGAGGGTCATTAGTTACGTTACTCAAACAAATTGTAATAACGTTTCCGAGCGCTCCCGATGGAATTGGACCATTAGGTACAATAGACGTCAGGTCAACTGAATTCAGCGTTTGACCCTGAAGATTCAATAGTGGATTTAT
>JBDNHP010000255.1:0-2486 GCA_041688765.1 Flavobacteriales bacterium | reverse complement strand
TGCATCTCGTTGTTTGATGAAACAGGACTGAATCTCGCCATCTCGCAGTTGGCGAGCAAGGCAAGCAATTGATCTATGCTTGAAGATTCCACTCTATTTTGAAGATGCTTGCGAATTCCTTTAGAATCCATTTCGCTAACCGGAATTCTGAATTTATCGCTGAGATAACCTTGGATAGCCTTGATCATTTCACCCGAAAATTCTTGTGACTTCTGCTGGCCTGCGAGTGATGCTGCTACTTTTAATCGTTTTTGAACTTCTTTATCAGCTTGCTTCATTTTCCAGGTTCCTGGATCATTCAGTATTTGTTGCTTCTTTTTGTTCCGTCTAAATGCAATAATGAAAGCTAGCAAAGGCAACGATAAGACTCCATAATAGCCAAATGTGCCAAAAAACTTCTTTGAATTTTCCGTAATCAGGGAGGCATCAGTAAGAATGTATCGTATGTCTGAATTCAATAAAGCTACATCCGTTTTACTATTATAGGTATAGGAAGATGCATCACCACCCGCACTTCTACTAACAGAAAAATCCAATGATGGTGTTTCTATGCTCACATATTTTTCGGTAGTTGGATTGAAATAATGTAAACTAATAGAGGGTATTTTATAGTTGCCGGACGAACGTGGGATGAGAACATATTCGAATGTTCTTGAACCGCTTATTCCTGAAGCATTAACCGCAATATTATCTGTTCTTTTTGGATCAAAAACTTCAATATCAGCCGGAAATTGCAATGGCATTTCATCAATTAATTTTAAATTACCTTTTCCCGTCACTTTTACTTCAAGATTGATGGCTTCATTTTGATTTATCTGAGTTCTGTCAGGATTTAACTCGCAGGTTAATTGATCAAAAGTACCTACGAAATTTTCGGGAATTGGAACCGGCAGCGCACTTACTTGAACAGTAATCGGTTTACTGGAAGCCGACACATTAATGTATCGACCAAAAAAGGAATTCTTTCCCAGTGCTTGAATTTTGGTAGGAGCAACAACGAGTTCTCCACTTCTTTGTGG
Source organism: Flavobacteriales bacterium (assembly GCA_041688765.1). GTDB lineage: Bacteria > Bacteroidota > Bacteroidia > Flavobacteriales_D > Sanyastnellaceae > JBDNHP01. The sequence continues at coordinate 1,467 of JBDNHP010000255.1, read as the reverse complement.
ATATAACAACTCTTTTTTCAGAATGGCAACTCGATATTGTTGACCATTAATTACCTGAGCCTGATTTTCCCATTGTATATTGTCTTCTTCGAGCGTTTCAGTCCAAAATCCGTCTATAGCTGAATAGTCGATGCTTTCGAAACGCAGATCAGAATAACGCGAATAGATCTTATAAGTAGCTTGAATCTGTTCACCAACAAATACTTTTTTCTTGCTGAGTTCAACACTTACCATAAAGTCGGCATTGCCTTCTATCTGTGCTTGTAGCGATGAGGCATCCTTGGTAACGGTTACGTTAACTATATTGGATTCAAGCCATCCGTTTCCAACTCGGCATCGCACTGCGGGTAAGGTGAGTGTGCCAGTTTTAATGGGCTTGAGTAACCAGGTTTCAGAATATTCGATGGATTTCTTCCCATTAATAATTTGTACGCTTTGACTGCTGCTTGGCCCTTGTAATACTTGAAATCCCTCAAAGGCAGGTTGCTCTATACGGCCTTGTGTATTTTTTAATGTAAGCGAATATTGAAAATACTCGTTTATTGAAATTGTATTTCTGTTAACCGTTGCAGAAAATGCCGGATTTTGAGCTGAAAGTTCCGAACTGCTTAAACTGAAGAGAATCAGCAAAGCAGCACTCAGCATGTGAAATGCACTAAAGCTTGTTTCTTGCGTCTTCATTTTACCAGTCTTTTTCAATTTTCTTTTTTTGTGCCTTACCTTCCGGTTTGCGCAATTTCTTTTGTAAATCACTTTCGGCATTTTCAAGGGCTTTCAAAATGCGTTCCGCATCTTCTTTTGAAATTTGTCCCTCGCCTTGTTGCTCAGAAGGTTTAGGTTCTTTTCCTTGATCTCCCTGCTGCTCCTGATCGCCATCTTTTGGCTTTTGATCGTCTTTATTTTTATCTCCTTGTTGATCTTGTTCCTGCTTATTTTGATCCTGTTTGTTTTTATCTTGTTCCCCTTTATCCTGATCTTTTTGGTCTTGATTTTGGCCTTGTTGGTTTTGTTGATTCTGCTGCTTTTGTTGCTCTTGCTGCTGAATCATTTTGCGAGCATAAGCAAGATTATATCGAGTGTCTTCTGCATTGGAATCCAAACGCAATGCAGACTTGTAAGACTCTACTGCCTTACCGTAATCTTTGGCTGCTACGTGGCTGTTTCCTTCATTATGAAAAGATTTGCTTCTAATATTAGCATCTTGACTATCTCGTGCCAACTTGCCGAAAATTTCCGCAGATTCTTCAAATTTCCCTTGTCGGTATAGGGCATCTGCAAGGTTAAATTCAGAAATTTCTTTCAACGTTGGATCTTTTGGATCAAGCGTTCTATATCTGTTTTCTGCATCCTCAAAATTTTCATTCTTGTAGGTAGAATTAGCATCCATCAATGCACGTTTTTCATTTTGTGAATACGCGCAAATCCATGCTTGCATTAAGAGCAGAATGGTGAAGATTGACTGTTTCA
>JBDNHP010000254.1:0-11390 GCA_041688765.1 Flavobacteriales bacterium | reverse complement strand
TTTACCTGATTTTAAACTGCCCGGACCGAGTGGTAAATATGCCGGTCGATCTACTACCACTTCTACCGCATCAGCTTCTATTTGAACACAATCTGCATATTGTGAATAAATGCCTTTTAATTCTACAATTACCTGTGCATGTGCCCGGATCAAAGCCTTAGTTGTTCTTTCGTTTTCAGTGCCTTTAGCATACGTAACAAATTCAAAATGACAGTTTTCGAGATAAAAGGATGGCACAGTTGGACTATTGCGACTTTCCATATAAACAGCATATTCAGGATTGAAACCTTCGAAAATGCAATTGCTCACTTGCACACCATCAGAAGCTTCAATACGTAATAGTTTCTCGGATTTTTGATAACTAAAGAAACGGCAATCCCTCACCTGAGTTCTATTGCTGGATGAATTGGATATAGTGGCATTGCTGAACCATTGAGGGAAGTTTTCATTTTCTTTAATTGCCGCACCGGAACGAATAGTTAGTGCATTAATATTCTTGTTGAATTCGGAATGTTCAACAATGGCCTGCAAGCAGAAAATAAGTTCCAATGGATTCTCGATGCCATAAAAGCCACAGTTATCAACTCGACTTTGATAGGTCCCAACAATTTGAAGTGCGAATTTTGCTTTTTTGCCATAAAACCGCACATCCTTAATTCTAAATGTATCAAAATTGGCCATGATATCATCCGGTGAAGAGCCCATTCCAACTTTGAAATCTTTTCCTTTTGACGGTGCAATCATGGCTTCGGGCGTATCCAAGTGAATTATGGCTCCATTTCCTTGAATCGCAGTGATCCGATTGTGCACTTTTTTGTAAAGTACTTTGCGATCTAAATGTATTTCAGCTCCTTCTAAATCAAAAGTGACCGACATTTCCGAATCGGCAGGCAAATTAAACAAACGTTGAAGTCGCTCTGAATCCGTTAGTTTGCCTTTAATTTCAGATAGTTTATAGTTAGCTGCCAATGAATGGATAATGGTTCCAAAAATCATACAGATCGTTAATACCGGAACTTTCATGCTGTTTAATTTGAGTATTGAAAAATTTGCATTTGAACTTCAATAATCTTGCCATAAGAATTATTATCTTTCAATCATAATTTAAGCAATGCCATTAAATACAGTTTTCTCCTGGTTCATGAAGAAACGGATTCATCAAATTGAACTGTTTCGTAAGTACCCTCTTGAGGTGCAAAAGGAGGTATTGGATGAATTGCTCAGAACCGCTGAGGATACTACTTTTGGGAAAGAATATGGGTTTAGCACTATACATTCTCAAGCGGAGTTAAAAAAGAGAATTCCTGTAAGAACCTACGAGGATTACAGCCATTACATTGAAAGAGTGAAGCAAGGTGAACAGAATTTACTCTGGCCTTCACGATTGCGTTGGTTTGCGAAAAGCAGCGGTACAACTAGTGATCGCAGCAAGTCTATTCCGGTTTCTAAGGAAGCATTAGACGAGTGTCACTACAAAGGAGGTAAAGAGCGTTTGGCACTTTATTACAAGATGAATCCAAGTGCGGATGTATACGCAGGTAAGCATTTGGTGTTAGGTGGAAGTTCAAATATCATTCCTCATTCTTCTGATTCTTATGTAGGGGATTTATCGGCAATTATTATTCGAAACTTGCCATTTTGGGTAGAGCTGAAGCGCATACCAAGTAGGGAAATTGCATTGATGGAGAACTGGGATGAAAAGATTGAGAGTATGGCTTTGAGTACAATGGATGAGGATGTTCGCATGATAGCGGGCGTTCCATCGTGGACCTTAGTACTAGCCAAGCGGATTCTTGAAATAAAGGGAGCGTCGAACCTCAGGGAAGTCTGGCCAAATATGGAACTATTTATGCATGGTGGCGTTAGTTTTAAGCCTTATGCAGCGCAATTCAAATCGCTTATCCCTGGCCCTGGAATGCATTATCTTGAAACATACAACGCTTCGGAGGGATTTTTTGGGATTCAAGATAGATTGGGTGCAGATGATATGCTTTTAATGCTCGATTATGGCATTTACTATGAGTTTATGCCCATGGAAGAATTGGGCAAAGAGTTTCCAATCACACTCAGTCTAAATGATGTTGAAATAGGTCAGAATTATGCCATTATAATCTCTACAAATGCCGGTTTATGGCGTTACATGCCGGGTGATACCGTGAGGTTTACATCAACTTGGCCTTTCAGAATTCAAGTTTCAGGTAGAACCAAACATTTTATTAATGCTTTTGGCGAAGAATTGATTGTAGATAACGCGGATGTGGCCATTCGCGATGCATGTTTAGCTTCTGATGCCGTTGTGCGAGACTATACTGCTGCTCCTATTTATATGACGGGAACTGAAACGGGAGCGCATGAATGGCTTATTGAATTTGAAAAAGAACCCGAGGATTTTGCACTTTTTTGTAAGGAGCTCGATGCTTCTTTGAGAAAAATCAATTCTGATTATGATGCTAAGCGGGCTTTTGACCTTTCATTGAGAGCACCAATTGTTCAATCTGTGCCTCGGGATACCTTTTTGACTTGGCTCAAACAAAAAGGCAAAGTGGGCGGTCAGCACAAAGTTCCCAGACTCAGCAATGATCGTAAAATTTTAGAAGAGGTATTATTTTTGCAGCAGGATTTAGCATGAGATTGATTTTTAGCTTAACCCTGCTGTGTTTTCTTGGCTTTTTTTCAAAAGCCCAAACTTTACTCTTCACGGTACCACTGAGTGAAGGAAGTACTATTTATACCGATGATCTTCGGAATTTGTACGTGTATGCTGAATCAAATCTTCGCAAATATCTTCCTGATGGCATACTTCAGTATGAGATTTCTCCAAAACGATATGGTCAATTGAGTCATTTTGATGCTACAGATCCGCTGCGGCCCATCATGTTTTACAGGGATCAGGGATTACTGGTGATGCTAGATAATACGTTGAGCGAGCAAGGTGCCGCTATTGATCTGTTTGCCTTAGAAATTGGCCAGGCTTGGGCGATGTGCCAGAGTTCCGATAGTCATTTTTGGGTTTATGATCTCGATAATTTTGAACTAGTACGTTTAGATAGAAATTTATCAATAGTGGTTCGGAGTGGCAATCTATTTCAGGTTTGCGGGCAAGCCTTGGTGCCAACCTGGATGATGGAACGAAACAGCAAATTGTATGTTGCTGATCCTAAGAAGGGGATTTTTATGTTTGATTTATTTGGTACTTATATGGGAATGATTCCCATAACCGATATTGATCGCTTTCAAGTTATTGAAAATGAAATTTACTTGTTCAACAAAGGTCGCATTCATATTATAGTGAATGCTATTATTTCTGAATCGGAGACATTTCTCTATGCTGATGATATAATTTTAGTTCTGATCAGCAAGGATTATCGTTTTTTGTTGAAAGAAAGTAGTGTAGATGTGTATAGAAATTAGTTTTTACCGACTGCATTCTTCGTAATTTTCGAGTCCCTAAACAGATTTTTCAAATGCATATCGCAATTGCAGGTAATATCGGATCCGGTAAGACAACACTTACCACTTTATTAGCCAAACACTACAAGTGGGCTCCTCATTATGAGAATGTTGATGACAATCCATATCTGAATGATTTTTATAAAGATATGCAGCGTTGGTCGTTCAACTTGCAGGTTTATTTCTTAACCAAACGATTTGGCCAATTACAAGATTTGCGTAAAAGTGGCAAGAAAATTATTCAAGACAGAACCATTTACGAAGACGCATTCATTTTTGCGCCAAATCTTCATGCCATGGGATTGATGAACACCCGTGACTATGAGAACTATATTGAATTGTTCCGAGGCATGGATGAGTTCATTAAGGCTCCAGATTTACTCATTTATTTGCGTTGCAGCGTTCCTAATTTGGTAGATCAAATTCAGAAACGCGGTAGAGAATATGAAGAGGCAATTCGCTTGGACTACCTTACCCGCCTGAATGAGCGTTATGAAGCATGGATATCAACCTACGATAAAGGCAAACTGATGATTATTGATGTGGATGATAATAAATTCCATGCAGATCAGGAGCATCTTGGTCAGATCATCAGAGGTATAGATGCAGAACTTTTCGGACTATTCACCTGAGTTTATTGGGGAATTCGTTTTCATTAGATTGATACATATAGAGCTAAAAATAAAAAGCCACCTCAAGGGTGGCTTTTCTAATTCAGTCGAGATTAAATTAGCTCGCAGAAGGTATTTTTGCAAACACTTTAACTCGCATTTCGATATCATCTTTAATCAGATCATCACCGAGGTTTTCAAAGAATTTACCTGATCCATAACGAACATCATATTCAGCACGGTCGAAGTTAAAAAGTCCCGCAATCATTAAAGTGTTGTCGCGCTGATTAAGAATCAACTCTGCCATTTTCGGTTTTGTTATTCCTTTGATGGTAAGATCACCATATACTAAACAACTGCCATTGCCGCTATCTTGAGTTCTATTAATCACAAATGTTGCGGTATTATGTTTAGCAACATCAAAAAAGTCCTCACTCTTAAGATGTTTTACCAATTTAGCATTACTTTCTTCCGAAGAGATGTCGGTATTGGTAAGCGAATTCATATCAAGGGTAAATTTTCCACTTGTTACCAAGCTGTTTTCAATCACAAATTCACCAGAGAAGAATTTCAGAACTCCCTGATGTGTTTTGCCGGTTACATTAGTGCCCATCCAAATAACCTCAGAGGTTTGAGTATCAACAATAAAACTTCCATTATCAGCAGGCACTAAAGCAGATTCTGAAATTGCCGAGCTACCCCCATTTACAATGCTTTTAACGGTGCACTCACCAACTTCTTTTCTGAAAGCAGCTTCTTTCATCAAATCCTGACAAACAGCAAATTTGCTTTCTCCAGATCCAAGTTTAATGATGTCGGAGCACTCACATGCAGTAGGTGCTTTTTCGGAGCATGAAGCCAAAATGGCAACTGCTGCAACAAATGAAAGAATTCGTAGGGTCATATTTGTTTTTTATTTAACGCTGCAAAAGTAGTATAAAAAGAAACGAGACCTTTTAAGGGTCTCAAATTCTTTGAATTATGATCTGTAATGCACAGAAATTCTAATAGGTTTAGTTCTCTGAAAGGCTAGTCAGTACAACCGTGTTTTCAGGTAAATCGTTATTGATATTAGCTTTATTTTCAATTGGTGCAGGTACGTTTCCATGACCAGTACCGGACATTTTGCCAAGAATTGGAGCAAGCACAAGACCTATAAGGCAAGTAAGCTTAATAAGGATATTCATTGATGGACCTGATGTATCTTTAAATGGATCACCAACCGTATCGCCGGTAACTGCTGCTTTATGCGCTTCAGAACCTTTGAAAGTCATTACTCCATCGATCATTACACCCGCTTCGAAAGATTTTTTGGCATTGTCCCATGCACCACCTGCATTGTTTTGGAAAATAGCCCAAAGCACACCGGAAACTGCAACACCTGCCATATAAGCGCCTAGTGCTTCAGCACCCATTCCAAAGCCAATGAGAATAGGAGCAATAATGGTAAGAGCGCCTGGGAGCAACATTTCACGAAGTGCAGCTTTAGTTGAAATTTCAACACATTTGCCATATTCAGGTTGGCCTGTTCCTTCCAGAATTCCAGGTATTTCGCGGAATTGACGGCGAACTTCATTTACCATGTCCATCGCAGCTTTACCTACAGAATTCATAGCAAGAGCAGAAAACACAACGGGCACCATTCCACCTACAAATAGGGCAGCAAGTACATCCGCTTTAAAAATATTAATTCCGTTGATGCCTGTAAAAGTTACATAGGCCGCAAAAAGCGCAAGAGCCGTTAGAGCAGCAGATGCAATGGCAAAGCCTTTACCAATGGCCGCAGTAGTGTTACCAACTGAATCCAAAACGTCGGTACGTCTGCGAACTTCTTTTGGTAATTCGCTCATTTCTGCAATACCTCCGGCATTATCGGCAATCGGACCAAATGCATCGATGGCAAGTTGCATCGCGGTGGTAGCCATCATTGCAGACGCAGCGATAGATACTCCATAAAATCCAGCAAATTCGTAAGCACTCCAAATAGCTGCTGCAAACAACAGCACAGGTGCAAACGTAGACATCATACCCACCCCTAAACCTGCAATAATATTAGTTGCAGCTCCGGTATTTGATTTTTGAACAATGCTAAGCACCGGCTTTTTGCCCAGACCGGTATAAAATTCGGTGAAATATGAAATGGCAGCTCCAACGAAAAGCCCAACTAATACAGCGTAAAAAACATTAATAGATCCTATCGTTTCATATTCGAAACCGCTAGCCCTGAAGAATTGCATGGTAATTTCAGCCGGAAGCATCCAATCAATAATTATGTAAGATGCTATACCGGTGAGAACAATAGAGCCCCAGTTTCCCATGTTAAGTGCACGCTGAACATCGGCTTCCTTAGCATCTTCTTTTCGAACATTAACAAAGAAAGTTCCAATAATAGAGAATACAATACCCAAGGCCGCAATCACCAAAGGAAGAAGAATGGTGCCCATTCCCATAAAACCTTCATGAACGATATCACCACCCATATCTCGGATCACATAGTTACCAAGCACCATTGCCGCCAATACAGTTGCTACATAAGATCCAAATAAATCGGCTCCCATTCCTGCCACATCACCCACGTTATCGCCCACGTTATCAGCAATGGTAGCTGGATTGCGAGGGTCATCTTCAGGAATACATGCTTCAATTTTGCCTACTAGGTCTGCGCCAACGTCAGCCGCTTTAGTGTAAATTCCACCACCTACGCGTGCAAAAAGCGCAATCGACTCAGCACCTAAGGAAAAACCAGCAAGTGCTTCGAGAATAATGGTCATCAATTCAACTGGGCTGCGTTGCGCACCTGCAAATTCACGTCCAACCCATTCTCCGCCCATGAACCAGAAAAATAGAATGATAAATAAGGAACTCAAGCCGAATACAGCAAGTCCAGCAACACCCAAGCCCATAACGGTACCACCGCCAAAAGAAACTTTTAATGCTTTAGTCAAACTGGTTCTGGCGGCTTGTGTAGTGCGCACGTTTGCCGCAGTTGCAATGCGCATTCCGATGTTACCAGCAAGTGCAGAAAACACAGCGCCAATAACAAATGCTACCACTATAAACCAATGAGTAGTTTCAACAAGACTGGAAATGAAGCCCAGTAATGCGCCGGCTATCACCACAAAAATGGCCAAAATTCTATATTCCGCAGCCAAAAAAGCTAAGGCTCCTTCGCGAATATGTTTGGCAATCGTCGACATTTTACTGTCACCAGCATCTTGCTTCATCACCCATTTGGCCTTGAAAGCCATCACCACAAGTCCTAATATTGCCAATACAGGCACAAGATAGAGCACATATTCTCCCATAATATTATTTTGAATTAAGGTCTGTTTAAATCGAGCGCAAAAATAGGATTTCTGGCTTACTGCGACAAAACTGATTTAAAGATGTGATTATTAAATAGTTAATTCCGGTAATTAGCGATACATCACTTCTTTTACGGTTCTCACCACGTCGCCCACATCAGGTAAGGCCTCCTCAATGAGCGTTGGAGAGAAAGCAAATGGAGTATCGGCCTGACAAATTCGACGAATAGGTGCGTCCAAATAATCAAAAGCATGACGTTGAACCCGATATGCTATTTCAGTTGCAATAGATGCAAACGGCCAACTTTCTTCCAAGATCACAAGGCGATTAGTTTTCTTCACTGATTTGATAATGGTATCAATATCTAAAGGACGAATAGTACGCAAATCGATAACTTCTATGTTAATCCCTTCTTTCTGCAATTCTTCAGCCCCTGCCAATGCAGTTTTCATGATTTTCCCATAAGAAACAAGGGTAACATCAGTACCTTCTCTTTTAATATCAGCTACACCTATAGGAATGATATATTCACCTTCTGGGATCATTCCTTTATCGCCATACATTTTTTCGGATTCCATGAAAACAACGGGGTCATTATCACGAATAGCGGCTTTCAATAGGCCTTTTGCATCATAAGGATTGCAAGGCGTTATAACTTTAAGCCCGGGCACATGAGCATAAAATGCCTCGAAGCTCTGACTGTGGGTTGCAGCAAGTTGACCCGCTGGACCGTTTGGACCTCTGAAAACGATAGGTGAACCATACTGTCCGCCTGACATTTGAAGCATTTTGGCGGCGCTATTAATAATCTGGTCAGCCGCAAGAATGGCGAAATTCCAAGTCATAAATTCTACAATGGGTCGGAGCCCGTTCATGGCAGCGCCAACAGCTATTCCTGAAAATCCAAGTTCTGCAATGGGGGTATCAATCACCCTTCTCGCTCCAAACTCTTCTAACATTCCTTTGCTAGCTTTATATGCGCCATTGTATTCTGCAACTTCTTCACCCATAAGGAACACACGTTCATCACGGCGCATTTCTTCGCTCATCGCTTCGCAGATGGCTTCACGAAACTGAATTTCTCTCATATCAGCATTTTTGGAGGCACAAAATTAAGGTAAATGCTTTATTCATCGACAAAATTTACAGAAGCTCTATGCAGCTATTGAAATCCTCCTCAATTGTTGATGTTTTAAATACGAATTATGAAAAGAATTAGTAATCAGAAGAGTATTGAGAGATTAGTAATCTCTACTGTGTATTCTATTGAAGTACAATTATTTGTATTAATTAAATTCGGTGTGCAGAGTATTTGCATCATCACTCTTAGATAATTACTAACTTTGCTCGCCTTTATAAAAATAAGAAGAAAATCAATCATGAAAATTCTGGTTTGCATCGCTAAAACTCCTGATACAACTTCTAAAATCAGCTTTACCGACGGCGATACCCGGTTCAATGAACAAGGTGTACAATTTATTGTAAATCCTTATGACGAATGGTATGCCTTGGTACGTGGATTAGAGTTAAAAGAGCAATTGGGAGGAAATCTTACTGTAATAACTGTGGGAGCAGCAGATTGTGAGCCCATTATTCGTAAAGCACTTGCAATTGGTGCCGATGATGCAGTAAGGGTAAATTCAAACATCGAAGATTCTTTGGTGGTAGCTCATCAGATAGCGGCTTATGCCAAAGGAAAAGACTTTGATATGATACTTACCGGAAAGGAGACTATTGATCATAATGGATCTTCAGTAGGCGGGATGATAGCTGAACTTTTAGATTTGCCATACATTGCTTTGGCTACCAAATTAGATATGGAAGGAAGCACCGCTCTAATGGTTCGTGAAGTAAAAGGTGGAGATGAGGTAGTGGAAGTGAGCGGACCATTCGTTTTAAGCGCAGCAAAAGGAATGGCCGAACAAAGAATTCCTAATATGAGAGGTATCATGGCAGCCCGCACTAAGCCTCTTGAATTAATAGAAGCGGTACCGGTTAATTCAATGACTAAAGTGTTGAATTTCACTCTTCCTCCGGCAAAAGCATCTTGCAAATATGTTGATCCCGAGAATGCTGCGGAACTCATTCGTTTATTGAGTGAAGAAGCCAAAGCACTTTAATTATTCATTTTTGAAATCAGGATTATGTCGATTATAGTTTTTGCAGAAAATAGTCAGGGAAAACTGAGCCGAGCAGCATTGGAGTCAGTGTCTTATGCTCGAGCTATTGCTGATCAGCGAAATACCCAAGTTATAGTGTTATGTGCCGGAAAACTTGATGACGATGGTGGCGCAGGAAATGCTGGCGCGCATAAAGTGCTGGTTGATAGTTCTTTGCCATCCAGTGATGGACAGGCTATAACCAGCGCAATTTCTTCCGTAATTGATTCATCTCAAGGGGATGTTGTTGTGATTGCTCACGATCATACAGGAAAATTTATTGCTCCTCGCCTTGCCGCAAAGTACAATACCGGCTTGGCAACAGGAGTAACTTCCTTACCAGAATTAGGAGCTGATTTTATAGTAAAAAGAAATGTGTTTTCCGGGAAAGCTATTGCAACGGTAAAGCTAGAAGGCCCTGTAAAAATATTGAGCCTGATCCCTAACTCATATCCTATCAGTAATTTAGGAAGTACTGCAAACGTTGAACAGGTAAATCTTTTCGATGGAAAGAGTTCTGTTAAAGTGAGAGAATTTCGCTCCACTAATACAGACGGGCACATTCCATTACCTGAAGCTGAAAAAGTTGTTTCTGCTGGTAGAGGAATGAAGGGGCCTGAACATTGGGGAATGATAGAAGAGCTTGCCAAAGAATTAGGAGCGGCAACAGCATGTAGTCGTCCGGTTGCCGATATTGGATGGAGACCCCATCATGAACACGTTGGTCAAACCGGTATTGCCATTCGTCCGAATTTGTATTTCGCAATCGGAATTTCAGGTGCAATTCAACATCTGGCAGGGGTAAATGGAAGCAAAGTAATTGTGGTCATCAATAAAGATCCGGAAGCTCCGTTTTTTAAAGCAGCTGATTATGGTATAGTAGGCGATGCTTTTGAAGTGGTTCCAAAACTGATTGAAGCTGTTAAAGCACATAATGCCAAACACTAAAATTGAATATGAATTTTTTTGTAACTTGTATTCTTTTCGAATTATAAATTATTGAATATCAGGTTTTCTACTTAGAAAATGAATAAGATAGAGTTGGAAGTCATGGACATCACCCCGAGCGGATCGGCCAGTGGAGCATATGCACTAGTGTTGGGGGAAGTGGGTGGAAATCGCCGGTTACCAATTGTTATTGGTGGTAATGAAGCTCAGGCAATAGCAATTGAAATGGAGAACATGACTCCGAGTCGTCCGCTAACCCATGATTTATTCAAAAGTTTTGCAGTTTCTTTCAATATCGATATCGAAGAAATTATCATTTACAATTTGGTTGAAGGAGTTTTTTTCGCAAGAATTGTAGCGGTTTTAGAAGGGAGAAAACATGAAATTGATTCCAGAACAAGCGATGCGGTGGCAATCGCTGTTCGATTTAAATGCCCAATTTACTGTTACGATTTTATTCTCGACCGCGCTGGGGTGAGCACAGAAAGTTTGGAAGAGGGAGAAGATTCCATGGAAATTGACAATGAAAAGGAAGCAACTGCTATTGCAGAAAAAGCCGAAGATTTAAGTCTTGATGATCTTCAACGCATGTTGGAATCAGCTATTGATCGCGAGGAGTACGAAAGAGCATCAAAATTGCGAGATGAAATTCAAAAGCGCAAAAGTTCTAAAAGCTAAACCAATTCTTTCTTTTATATTAGCCCCTCAATCAGAACAATGGACATTTTAAGGGGTTTAATAGGTATACTGTTCTTACTTTCAGTTTCCTTTTTATTTTCAACCAACAGAAAAGCTATCCAATGGCCTTTGGTGCTGAAAGGCTTGCTATTACAGATAATTCTGGCTCTTTTAATCCTGAAGGTTCCTTTTGTAGAGACTATTTTCGACTACTTAAGCAAGGCATTTGTGAAAGTAA
>JBDNHP010000253.1:0-6261 GCA_041688765.1 Flavobacteriales bacterium | reverse complement strand
CCAAAGACTGTTGAAGTGCTAGTTTGGCTGCAGAAATCAGCGTTTCCGTTTCACGAAGAGTCATGTCGTAATTTAACTCAGCTTCTCTTTCATAAATTCTAGCCAATTGAATTTTTGCACGCTCTTTCCTCAGAAACAAAGGAAAGCCGAAACTCAGCCCCCAATTAAAATCTCTTGAATTGAATGCAGGATTTAACTCTTCGTTTTGAACTAAACCAGCATCTCTGAGAAAGTTGTATTTAATGTCGAGTTGAGGTTTTAATGATTCAGCAGCAAGTCTTCTGTTGAAAATTGCTTCCGTAATTTTAGCAGCACTTATAGCAACTCTTGGATGTTCAGAAATGGCTGAAGTATCTGATAATATGGCAGGAGTTTGTAGTTCTAAATAGGCAAGGGTATTTTCAAGCAGAGAAGAATTTACATCGCCCAAATCAGGCGAAGCGTCGGTTTCAATCCACCTGAAGATGTTGAGTTGTTGCTGAGCAAAAATGAAATAGCGCAATAGTTCAGTTCTTTCTGCTTCCCAAACTTGAATTTGCAAAAGAGCTTCAGTCGTGTCGATAGCTGCTTTATCTCCAACCAAATAGGAGTTTCTCACAAATTCAAGTCTCTTTTGGGAATTGATAATACCCTCATCCAAAACGCTAATTTCAGATGCGAGGGCTACATATTCAGCATAGGCATCGCTCGCTTTGTATAAAAGCTCGTTAACACTCCATTGCAATGCCTTGGTAGCAAGAGATTGTTTGAGGGCAGCTATTTGCCATGCAGTTCTGGCTTCATCGGTTTTTAGCCCCTGAAGTACCGGCATACTTAAGCCAATATAGGCGAGTCCATTAGCAGGTGTTATGAGTTGATTATTCAAGTAATTCCCATCGTTTTGCTGGAACCCAGCTTCAGCTTTTAAGCCGATATAAGTGGGAACGCTCAGACTTGCATTACCAATACTGAAATACTCTTGTGCATCAAATTTTTTTTGTTGAAAATCGGCTTGAATTTTTGGGTCAAAAACACCTCGGGCAAATCTCATTTCCATATCTGCCGAGGGCTGAATTAGCTCGGTTTTAAGAGCGTTCGGATTAGCTGAAATTACGCTTTGTAAATACGCTGAAAACGACATATTTTGAGCCGTCATTGGAATGACTACAACCGTGAATAACAAACTTAAAAATGCATTTAATTTCATTTTTCAATTTGAATTTTTCCAGTTGTATTTTCAGGCACATAGAAATCAGGAGGAAATCCATTGAGCTGTCGCCATAATTCATACCAAACGCTCACGTCATTAAGCAGTGCAATGGCATTAACTCCTGTGCCAATGCGTATAGCATCGGGCCATGGAGTATCATTAGGATCAGGGCTAATCATAACTTTGTATTTGCCCTGAGCAGAAATATTTCTATCAACCGCAATTATAGTTCCTCCAAAAGTACCATATGAAGTGTTTGGCCAACCTGAAAAAATTATAGCGGGCCATCCATCAAATTGCACCCTTACTTTTTCGCCTGGGTGAATCAATGGTAGGTCCATGGGGTTGACATAAACGGCCACCGCTTTTTCGTAATCATCAATCAGAATAGAACAGACTGCTTCAGCTTGTTTAACATTTTCACCTATACCAGATTTAGTAATGCTGGCAATAAGTCCTGACTGTGGAGCTAAAATGAAGTAATTATCAAGCCTGATGGAATAATTACTAAATTCATTTTCCATTTTTGAAATCTTAACGGCTCCTTCATGGTAGCTGCTTAGTGCGCTGAAGCGATCAGAAGATGCCTTAGCACTTTTTTCGTCGTATTCACTGTTGGTGGTGAGCAATTCAGTTCTAACAATAATAAGTTCAGCGAGGCTTGCTTGATATTTATTATAATAGCTTAATAATTTGGCTTCTGCTTCCTGTAATTTTTGCCTCCTGTTCTCAAGATTTGTAAGAGATTCAAGTCCTTTTCCGTAAAGACTTTCCATTCGATCGAACTGTGTTGAAGCTATTTCGGCTGCTGTTTTGGACGCTAGCCAATCCATGCTGTCTGCGCTTAGTTTGAGGTTCTGCTGAGATATTTTATTTTTTAGCTGACTCAACTTTGCATTTCTAAATAATTGAAGTGCGTCGAGCTGTTGTGAAATGGCTTCCGCTTTATTTTTATAGTTTTCATTCACTTCTCTTTGAGCATCAATTTGCTCTCTTGTGCGTTCAAGCAAGGAAGGATCAAAATAAGCGTCCTTAATTTCAGACAGCCTTAAAATGGTGTCACCTTTGTTTACTTCATCACCTTCACGCACATACCATTCTTCTATTCTACCATCAATCACACTTTGAACGGTTTGTGGCTTTTCTATCGGATTGAGCGAGGTAATAAGTCCTCGTGCACGAATATTTTGAGTCCAAGGCAAAAAAAGGCAGGCAATTGCTATAAGTAGCAGAATAATAAGCCATCTCGCTGAAGATTTAACCCATGGCTCAAGCTGAAGTCTTGCCATGCTTTTCATGCCTGCAGACTCTACAAGTTTCTCGATGGAATGAGGTGAAATTTTCAGCATTTGATTAGTTCTGAAATAGTGAAGTAAACCGAGGGGAGGCGATAATTTCAGAAGGGGTTCCGGAATCAATAATGGCTCCGTCTTGAAGGACAATTACTCTATCACAACTCATTGCAATTCTTGCGTTATTGCTTGCAATTATGATTGTTGCAGGTAGATTGCGCAGGTGATTTATGATGAGCTCTCTGTCATTGCCATCGAGCTGACTGATAGAATCTTCTAACAGCAAAAGTCTGGGTTTATGTGCTATACTTCTGGCAAGTATTAATTTCCTTAAAACGCTTTTCGGAATTCTCTGGTCGCTTGGGATCAATCGATTTTCAAGACCATTAGGTAATGTTCTTAAATAATCGTTCAATCGCATTTGACGAATGGTCTCTTGAATTTCCCCCAGTTCAATTCCGGGTCTGCCAAGAGTAATGTTTTCCAGAATGCTACCTTCAAAAATATCTTCCTGATTAAGATTGTCGCCAATTGCATCCCTTAAGGCAGTGGATTTGTAATTACCAAAGGGAATGCCGTCATAGTATAAACTTCCGCTGAAGTCAGCATAAACACCTGCACATAGTTTTAGAAAAGTTGATTTTCCGGAACCATTTTGCCCGGCAATGCATATTTTTTGTCCGGATAAAATGTCAATTGAAATATCATAAAGCGAATGTTGATCGCCCAATGTTTTAAGCAAATGGATTTTATTAAGTTCGAGAGAAATACCTTGATTCATTGAATTGCCTGTGAATAGGATGCCACTTTGGTTTTCTAATGGTATGTCAGTTACTTGGGCAATTTTTTCCAAAGAGGTGAGCACATCATAAACCGGTTCCATTTGAAGAATAAGCTTTTCAACGGCATTAATCAATAAAATGATAATGATTTCGGCAGCAACGAACTGGCCTAGATTGATCTCTGCATTTAACACAAGCAAGCTTCCTAATGATAATAGTCCGCCAACAATGAAGGTTTTGAAAAGAACCAATGAGATAAATTGAATTCTTAAAATGGAAAAATGCTCTTGTCTTGCATCGAGATATTTATTAACAAGATCATCGGTTTTTGTTTCGGGTAATGTGGTGCTACCCGCTAGCTTAAAAGTGCTAAGCACTCGGGCAATTTCTTCCAGCCAATGAGCCACTTTAAATTTAAAACCTGATTCGGCGATGCTGGCTTTGAGTCCTGCCGGTCCTGTAAAGCGTATAATTGCGAAAAGTATGACGATCAATACTAATCCGAATGCGATAAATATGGGGTGGTAGAACGCCAACAGAATGAGCCCGAAAACAATCTGAATGCTAGCTGAGGCAAAATCGCTCAGCAGTTTGGCAATTCCTTTTTGAATAGTATAAGTGTCAAAGAAACGGTTAACTAGTTCAGGCATATAACGGTTTACAATTTCTTTTTGTTGCAAACGAGGGAGTCGAAATGCGAACTCCAAACTGGTATGTGTAAATATTTTCTGCTGAATATGCTCTGTAACAGTTAGTTGAAGAATCTGCATAACTCCAGCCAGAAATGTGCCTAGAATTACTAGTCCAATCAGAACGCCCCAACTTGCCGAAACCACTCCAGCAAACAATAAGCCGATTATAGCTTGAATACCTAAAGGTAGTGAAAGGAGAATTAATCCCTGGAATGCTGCGTACGTATAAACCAGGGCAACTTCTTTGCGCAAGGTTCCGAGTACTTTAAATAATCGTTGAACCGGTCTTAGGGTTGCCATCGGTAGTTTTTAGCAAAGTTAACAATGTACTCTAAATAGTCGGTCTACCAGTTTTAGGGTTGCCATCGGTAAAGTTTTAGCAAAGTTAACAATAGTATTACTATACTAAACTAAAAAAATGTGAAAAATGTTCATTGTTGACTGAAAGTAGTTTTTGGATGAAAATGGCTTTTGGAATGGGAAATGATCGATAGTGTGAAGCTGGAGAGAAAGAAATGAAAACGAGAATGGAGAATGTAAAGTGGGAATCTTGGTTATCATTTAGGGGGACAGAGAGTGGGAAAATCAAATTTGGGTTCAAGTGTAGTTTACTTCACAAGCATTACTAAAGCGCAGACATTTAAACAGCTAAATATGAACGATTTGGATAAGTTTATAAAGGAAATCGAACATATCTGAACGGGATAGTGAGAAATAGACAAATAGAATACTTAATCAATAGCTTTGTTGAATGGAAATACTAATAATCCTTCTTTTGATTCTAATGAATGGCATTTTCGCCATGTCTGAGATTGCGATGGTATCTTCGCGTAAATCAAGACTGGAAACAGCTGCTAAAAAAGGCGATAAATTCGCAAAAAAAGCCCTTGAACTTTCTCGTAATCCAGGAAAATTTCTTTCTACTGTTCAAATTGGTATTACCCTTATAGGAATACTTACAGGTATTTACAGTGGGGAAAAGATTCAAGATGATTTGGTAAATTACTTGAATCGATTTCAACTCCTCAGACAATCTAGTGAAACCATAGCGGTAGCAGTTATAGTAATAACGCTTACTTTTTTTTCGTTAGTGCTGGGTGAACTGGTTCCCAAACGAATTGGACTGACAATGCCCGAAAGGATTTCGAAATTATTATCTTTTCCAATGTATTGGATTTCTGTCATTGCCGCCCCTTTTATCTGGTTGCTTACTCTAACTTCAGACATTATTATTAAACTGTTTCGTATCAAGCCAACTTCCGAAGGCAAAGTAACCGAAGAAGAAATAAAAGCAATAATTCAGGAAGGTATGGAAGGCGGGGCAATTCACGAGATTGAACTTGATATTATGGAGCGTGTAATCAGTTTGGGTGACAGGAAGGTCTCATCACTTATGACTCATCGAAACGACATCATTTTTTTAAAAACGACCTTTGATGCAGATGACATCAACAAAACAGTAAATAGCGAAATGCACTCTGTTTACCCCGTTGTAAATCATAAAATGGATATTGAAGGCATTATGTTACTCAAAGACCTTTTTAAACATATTAACGAGCCCGACTTTAAAATAGCTAACCATATTAAGCAAGCTCAATACGTTGTAGAAAATTTATCGGCTTACGAAGCATTGAAATTATTCAAAACAGGAAAAACACATCAGGCAATTGTAATGGACGAGTTTGGTCAAATGCAAGGTATGGTAACCTTGAACGACTTATTAGAAGCATTAGTTGGTGACGTTTCTGATTTTTATGGCAGTGAATTTTCGTTCTTCAAAAGAGAAGATGGTACTTGGCTTATTGATGGGCAGTATCCGCTTACAGAGTTTCTTCGGAAATTCAACTTGGGTGATTTGGTAGAAGATTATCCATTTAATACCATTGGCGGACTGATATTAAATGAACTAAGACGAATACCATCTATAGGCGATACACTTCTATGGCTCAATTTTGAAATTGAAATTTTAGATATGGACGGAGCAAGAATCGACAAAGTGTTGCTGACAAAAAAAGACAGCTATTGAACAAACCAAGGTGGAGAATGGGACAGAATGAGAACGAGAATGAAGAAAAGCAGAACGGGAATGATTGCTGGCGCTGCGGTTTAGAATGGGACAGAATGAGAACGAGAATGAAGAAAAGCAGAACGGGAATGATTGCTGTGGCTGCGGTGGAGAATGGGACAGAATGAGAACGAGAATGAAGAAAAGCAGAACGGGAATGATTGCTGTGGCTGCGGTGGAGAATGGGACAGAATGAGAACGAGAATGAAGAAAAGCAGAACGGGAATGATTGCTGTGGCTG
>JBDNHP010000252.1:0-4650 GCA_041688765.1 Flavobacteriales bacterium | reverse complement strand
CGAAACAAACTGACGACATTTTGCGATGAAAAGATCAGTGTCGCGGTCATTATCAAAATCACACCAAACTGAGCCATAATTACCAGAATTATCTGAAGGCGGCACTGTAGCCATATTGATCCAGTCGTTTGCAGGAACGAGGTTTCCAGCCCCATCATTTCCCCAAATACGACTTTCACCATCATCATGACAAGCAAATGCATCTAACCAACCATCGTTATTGATGTCGGCCATATTGCATGCTTGCATAAACATGCTGCCTTGTTGGAGGTTTTCATCCGAAGCGCTTCCTCTAGACGTGATGCTGAACAAATGAACGCCATCATAAGCACCACCTGAAAAAACATCATTGTGCCCATCGTTATCGGCATCCCCCACGCACATCCCCCATTGCTCACTGCCTGAAACGTTTCCGTAAAATTCAGTTTGATAGGTTCCATTCTCATTTTGATAAATGACGTAGAGATTGGTACTTTGATCTAAAACAACGATGTCATCTAATCCGTCCTGATCCATATCAGTAACTGCTACACAACCTCCGCTATTATAGGAGTTCCCGTTCAGCAATGCTGAACTGTTAGTGAAGGTTTGAGCTGAAATAGCAGAGGAAACAGCCATCACAGTCAACATTCCAAATACTTTGTTGAATTTTTTCATAGGTAAAACAGGTTAAATTTTCCTTAAATTATTGCTGGTTTGTATTGGCTTGTAATTTACAACTTTCATTGAGAACATTAGTAACCACATTTTAACAAGTTTATACTCCTGAAAGTTTATAAATCGACGAAACAGTCAGCTAATAATATTTAATAAATTGACTATCAGTATATTAAAACTTTAACCCTTATTAACTATCGCATTTATCACTGCTTAGTGACCAACCAAGAACCGTCATTTCCAGGAATGATAGGATTATCACTAATGCTGCCGGTTTCAGGGGCATTCTCCAGCTTCAGCACCCCTCTTGGGCAAACCGCAGAGCAAACTCCGCAACCAACACAACTAGCTCGCACAATGTTCTGACCCTTTTGGGCATAAGCCCGCACATCAATGCCTTGCTCACAATAAGTGGAACAATTACCACAACTTATACATTGTCCCCCATTGCTTGTAATCCTAAACCTCGATTTAAAGCGTTGAAATATGCCCATATAGGCTGCTAGTGGACATCCGAACCGGCACCAAACTCGATTTCCGAGAATTGGGTAAAAACCAACACCAACCACTCCACTGAATGCCGCTCCAATCAAAAAAGCATAAGGCTTACTGAAATAAGTGTAGATACTCAGTCCCAAAAATTCCGATTTACCTGTAAAATAACCATAAAGAACTATGGCGGTAACTATTGTCACTAATACGAGCACCGAATGAATCATCCATCGCTCAATTTTCCATGAACTCAGGGTTTTGGAAGAAAGGTGTCTGAAAGGATCGCCCGCGGTTTCTGCCAAGCCTCCACATCCACATACCCATGAGCAATACCAGCGCTTTCCGACAAAATATGTAATAATGGGCGTAAGAACTAAAAACAAAACGATTCCCCAAACCAGATACAACATTCCCAGCGTACCACCCGCTCTCATATTATCGATATGCCATCCATCGAAAAAATAATAATTCAAAGGCCACATGTATTTTATATCCTTGGAGAAATTGGCGGCATCTGAATTCAGTCCTTCCATGATTTCAGGGATCAAATAAGCCAAAAATAATTGTGAAATGATCACTACAATCGTCCTGATCAATTGGTAACGTATATGCCTGTATTTAATGATGAACTTAATTCCTAAGGAGAAAATCAAAAGGGTGTAAATTGTGCCATAAACAAACCACTGACTTGCAGGTTTACCTTTAAAAAACTGACTCAATGGATCAAAAAGAGCGGTTAAACCGGTATTTCCTGCTTCGTTGTAGCCTAACCAAGAGGGAGCCCAATATAGCATACAATAAAATCCGGTGAGAACTATACCCACTAACCATCCCCACATCCCACGATTTGTGAGGGAATTGTGCCAAACTCCGTTATTCTTTATTCCTGCCGGTTGACCTTTATAAAACCTAAGCGCATAAACAATGGTTCCCAAAGCAATACCTCCCAAAGCAACACTTAAAAACATAGTATTATGATCAAAGGTATATCCGGTCCAGGCTACCAATAACACCAATATTCCCATAGCGGCAAGCGCTAATGCCGCTTTCTGAATCCAATCTAGACCTTCCGGATGAGGCTGAGCGATTGAAATATTAAGATTTTCTTGCTTCATTTCGTTCTAATATTCTAAACCAATTCTTTTTTTTGGCATCAAGATTCTGATTGAAATCGCGATTGTATTTAGTCATAATCTGATCGAAAAAATCTCGGCTAAACTCGGGATCAAACCAAGCATCACGCAAATGTGACATCACATAATCGCACTTTTTTTCTTGCCTCAACCAGCTATCAAGTACCTCATGACGCATACGCATTCCAAGTAAATTAATCCCTCTGAAAGTATTGTCAGATTTGCTGAATACTATTTTCAGAGCAATTTTTCCTTGTGGATGCTCCCAGTAAAATTGTCCCCAATCAGCGGGCTGTTGAGCTGGAACCTCCCCATAAGTCTGATACTCTATATCAAAAAATTTAGCGGAATTGAACCAGGGCCCAGGTTCATATTTTTCGGCATTTCCACAAATAGTATTGGCCAGGGTTTCTCCCATCATTCTGCCCGTGTACCATACTTGTTCAATGGTTTTCCTGCCAGGAGGAGCAATTCTAAATTGAACACAGTCACCAATAGAATAAACATCTGGTATATTAGTTCGCAAATAGGAATCCACGAGCACTCCCCTAGCCGTTTCAATCCCGGAATCTTTTAGGAATGCGATATTGGGTGAAACGCCAGCAGATATGCCTACAAACTCACATTCCAATTCTTCATTATTCATAGTGATAATAGACCTTACATCTGCATTTTCGTCGCCAACAATTTCTTTCAATTCGGTATGAAATTTTAGATCAACTCCATGTTCCCTAATATGCCTGCTTACCAATTCTGATTCTTCTTTTGGTAAAATATTGCCCCAAAAATGACTTTCTCTGATCATAAAAGTCACTTGTATCCCTCTGGAAATAAGCATTTCAGCGAGTTCAATCCCAATTAATCCACCTCCAACAAGAACCGCTCTTTTTACTCTTTTTTCAGAATTCCCAAGTGGAGTGAGCGCTTCAAGATTTTGCAAATCCTGCAATGAATAAAGTCCTTGAACCCCTTTAAGATCTTGCCCCGTCCATCCAAAGAAATTCGATTTAGATCCGCTGGCAATAATCAAAATATCATAAGCCATCGACTCCCCACTTCTAAGTCTCAGCTTTTTCGCGGAAGTTTCCACTTGCTCCACATGATCAAAAATGAGCTCAATTCTATTCTTTTCCCAAAACCAGGATTCATAAGGTTGAGTATGCTCAAGTTGCATGTGCCCCATATAGATATACATGAGTGCCGTTCTAGAAAAAAAATACTTGGATTCAGATGAAATTACAACAATTTCCGCGGCAGCGTTGTTTTTCCTGATGTGTCTGGCAGCAGTAATACCTGAAATTCCATTACCAATAATAACAACCCTCATTGATGAGCAATTTCGTCAAAAGTATAGCATGATTTCGGCATACTTATCACGAAGTCATAACATTTCCTAAACAGTTCTGAATCCAACGAAACGATTATATTACATTTGTGGCATGAGGGCTAATCGTACCGTCGCTTTTCACACTTTGGGCTGCAAACTTAACTTTGCGGAAAGCTCTACTATTGCCCGTCAATTCAGAGAATCCGGTTTTGCCAGGGTTGAAATGGAAGAAGGAGCTGATATTCTGGTGATTAACACCTGTTCCGTTACTGAACAAGCCGATGCAAAATGCCGGAATTTAGTACGAAGAGGATTAAAAGCCAATCCGGAAGCCTTTGTTGTTGTAATAGGCTGCTATGCCCAGCTCAAGCCTCAGGAAATTGCCGGAATTCCGGGTGTAGATCTTGTACTTGGAGCCAATGAGAAATTCAATGTGCTCGATTATATCGAAAATGCTAAGCTCGAAAAAACACGATTACTGAGCAACGAAAACAAGGATACCAAACATTTCGTTCCTTCATTTTCCTCCGGCGATCGAACCAGAACTTTTCTAAAAGTACAGGATGGTTGCAATTATTTCTGTGCGTTTTGTACCATTCCTCTCGCTAGAGGAAGATCCAGAAGTGCTAACATTTCTACTACAATATCAGAAGCAAAGAAAGCGGCTGATGAGGGTGCTAAAGAAATTGTTTTAACAGGAGTAAATATTGGCGATTTCGGGACTGCTCATGGCGAGAATTTCTTAGGTTTAATTAAAGAACTCGACAAAATTGATGGCATTGAACGCTTCAGAATATCGTCTATAGAACCAAATCTCTTGAGCAACGAAATTATTTTATTTATTTCAGAATCTAAGAAGTTTGTTCCTCATTTACATATTCCATTGCAAAGCGGTTCAGATCGTATTTTGCACAATATGAGAAGACGTTATCTCAGCAGTTTGTACGCCGATCGCATCGCTCGCATAAAAGAGCTGATGCCTGATGCATGCATTGGTGCAGACGTAATTACCGGATTTCCGGGCGAAGATGAAAGCGCATT
>JBDNHP010000251.1:0-3261 GCA_041688765.1 Flavobacteriales bacterium | reverse complement strand
TTCTGATGCGGCAGAAATTTGAACATTATTGAATCCTACTCCGCGACCTTCGTGCTTGGTGAGGATTACTCCATCGCCATAATCAGCCTGAAGAATAGTGCCTCCATTTTCAGGATTGTTTTTGTGAGGTATGCCTGAATAAACACGGATTGAACTTATTGCTGCTTTTCGTGAGGCTTTGAATTGTTCATCTTGGCCGGAACCAAGCAGAGCATTGTAATCTTCATAGTTATTATAGGCATAAGCCAAGACCATGAAGTAATACGTTTTGTAATTGACCAATTGATTATCACCGAGGGCAAATGCATCATTCAAAACACGAAATGAATGGCGGATACCCTCATTCTCACCTTCAACCATAAGCTGAGGAATAGGTTGGTTAATTTGAGTATCAAAATTATAATTAATAATATTCGATATTGGCGATCCAATTTCATCAAAATTATTGACATCACATTGTGCTATAACACGTGCTTTATCAATGTCGCCCAAATCAGATACAGACACAACATCATCAGCCAGTTGATAAATGAGATATCCCTCAAATATATATGACCTTTGGAGTGAATCGAGAAGGAATCCATCCGTACCTATTGGCGAAATACCTGGGTCAAAAGTTAGGTACCTTTCTCGATAGTTATTTGAGAGAGGATTATCATTAGTTAAATACACTATTAATTCTCTATCTTTTTCACGAATTGTTACATCAGGCGCATCAGGGCCTGAAACTATTTCAAAGCAATTATCGAAAAGGGCTTGGGCTTTATCATCCGCCACTCTCACTAGTTGCACCGATTCGAATGGGTCTCCTCCCGTTGCACGTGCATAAACCACACCAACTGTAATATTATTGTAATCTCCAGGCTCCAATACAAAAGGGCCAGCAGATTGCAAAAAGCGACGATCCCCGGGAGGATTATCAGAACTTTGTTCTGTCCAGGGTTCTACTGCCAATCCGATTGTGCCCCAATTGAAAGGGTCAGTATCACCAGGAAACATGTAGTCTGCAGCAACAGTGAGATCTGCACCCGTTGTGGGATTAAGTCCATCACCACCATAAGCCATTCTTTGCCCGTTCCTCCAATAACCCTGCATGAAATTATAGTGCTCTGCAGCCGTCGTTGGCGCTCCATTGGCTGCTCCAGTTGTGAAGTAGTACAGAAATTTCCTCATCCCATACCGTTCATTATCCACTACCCCATCTCCATATCCAATACCAATTCCAGAATAGGGAATTCCCCCATTATCAGCTGCATCGAGGAAGTCACTTGTCAATGGATTATCAATTCCGTCTTCGTCCTGAAAAGGTCCCTCAAAGAAATCCACTCCCATAGCAGGAGGATTCTCGCCATAGCCGGGAGACAAGGCAGAAAGGGCATCGAAGGCATTACCATTATAGGTGTAGCCTAATCCACGTTGCACATCGCAGCCAACGTAATCATCAACATGACCCCCAATATCGCCATCGATCTAAGTTCCGAAATACGTATTCGTAAGCGTTTGACTTCCCTGATTAATAAGCTGATAATTATAGAAAGTTATGTTATTAATCTCATCATTTGTAGCGAAAGCAAATGCCTGAGCGCGAATTTCCATACCGATTGGCTGACCGCCGGTTTCAGAGTGAACGTTTCCCTTATCATTAAATATCCAAAAATAATTTTGGTCACCATACAGAGGAACTGCATCTGCTCTCTGCCGGTTCTTGCAGTCGATTTCTTGTAAAAAATCAAACCAAGGATAGTCTCCTAATTCAGGCTCGTAAATTGTATTGTCATTAAAATCGAGAAAAGGAGCCAGGTAATAATCTTGGCCTACACCGCCGTGTGCGGGATAGTCAAAAAAGTATTCCGGAATTTGGTAACCATCCGGAAATTCAACGTCTAAATTGCATTCGTCCGGATTTGCAATACATTCAAAATATTGGCGGTGGCGCTGTGCATCTTGTCGATATGAAATAAAGAATTTATCCCATTCTCTGCATACCTCTGGCTCAACATTTGCGGCCCCATCATTGGTTAATGGTCCAGGCCAATAATCATTTCCGTCATATCTGTATTGCACCGCAGCAAGCTTAAGCTGATTATCTGGTGAAAGTCCGCCCATCCATAATGAGCCTGCAAACAATACTGACAATCCACCTCCCTTAGGGACTTCATAAGAAGCGCGACCTGCAGCTCTATTTTGCCACATGCTCCCGCCGGTTTCAATAAGTGCTCGAACATTATTGAATTCGAGAGAATTTATAGCACTTCCGGGAGCACAACCTGCTGCGCGATCTGGCAAATGCGAAGAGTTTTCTGAGTAGGCTGAACCATCCGCTTTACCGGCATCTACTAATATTCTGTTTGCCTGAGAAAAGGTGGCAAAAGTTGACAACAGAATACAAGCGAGTAGAAATAATTTCATTTATCCAAGGCATTAAGATAGAATCGAAATATACTAAGTTTAATCAACTTTCAAAAAAAAAGCCCCTTTACAATTACAGAAAAATAGCCTTGCTAATTCAGCACTTCAACGGTAAAACTTAAGTCTTTGGCTTGCGTTCCACCGCAATTGGTGCTATAACTCAGAAGAACAAAATACACTCCGGGACTCAAGTCCGAAGCATCCCATTTATTCTCCATTTCGTTAGCATTAAACACTTCCAAACCCCATCGATTAAAGACCTGAATAGAATAAGAATCTAAAACAGAACTTAGGTCATAATCCGGATCAGAAGCTTTATACATTCTCCAATAATCATTTACTTTGTCATTGTTGGGAGAAATCACATTTGGAAACACAAGATCACTTAGATCAACACCAAAAACTTCACCCGATACAACATCAAAAGTTGTGCTTGCATTGCAACCGGAAATTGGATCGGTAACAACGAGTTCATAAGTACCTGGTTGATCTATAACCGCTGAGGCTAAATTGGCACCGCTTTGAATGTTTGCTCCATCACTCAGTTCAGAAAAACTATAGTTCACAGATTGTTCTGGAGTAATTTCTACACCCTGAATTGTTACCAATGGAGTAAGGCATGAAAGTGAATCCTGCAAACCTACCAAAACGTCAATATCATGGTTCGGAACAGTCACATCTAATGTTGTTGTGCAGCCCGTATTATCAGTAACACTCGCTGAGAAATTTCCCGGGCCGGAATTAAGAAGACTGCAATCCGGCAGAGGCACGCCGGAAGAAGAACAATCAAAAGGGCTAATGCCTCCTTCAATATTTTCAATAAAAAACGCTCCTCCAACATTATTACAAGCC
>JBDNHP010000250.1:0-2132 GCA_041688765.1 Flavobacteriales bacterium | reverse complement strand
CCAACAGGTTTGCAGTACGAAGCTCCTCTAGCTTCACTAGGCTTAGACGGCGCTGCTTTAATAGTGTTCGCTTCAGGCTTTTTGAATAATGCAAATAATAATGATGGCCCTTCTTTCGGTTTATGGGTTGCTTTACCTGATGGTACTACCCTTGCACTCCCAGAATGGAATCCAACTGCACGTGTGCAAGTAATTCACAACAGTGCTGATGCTGCGGCTTCGGTAGTTGATATTTACCTTAATGGAAATTTGGCTGTCAACGATTTCGCCTTCCGCACAGCTACTGCATTTTTGGATTTACCAGCTTATGATACCATTGAAATTGGTGTTGCCCCAGGTAACAGTATGGATGCTGATGATATCATCGCTACTTTCCCATTTATTCTTGATGCAAATGGATCTTACATCGTAATGGCCACAGGCTTGCTTGATGCTATCAATTACAATCCTTTTGAAGCATTTACACTGAATGTTTTCCCAATGGGACAAGAAACTGCAATGATGGCCGGGAACACAGATGTTTTGGTGTATCATGGCGGTACAGATGCTCCTTCAGTGGACGTTAACGAAATTGGTGTTGGCGCTGGTCAAATCATCAACAATATGAGTTACGGCGATTGGGCTGGTAATATGTACCTTGAGCTACCTACTTTGGATTTTATTCTTGACGTTACTTTGGCCGATGGAACCCCAACAGGTTTGCAGTACGAAGCTCCTCTAGCTTCACTAGGCTTAGACGGCGCTGCTTTAATAGTGTTCGCTTCAGGCTTTTTGAATACTGCAAATAATAATGATGGCCCTTCTTTCGGTTTATGGGTTGCTTTACCTGATGGTACTACCCTTGCACTCCCAGAATGGAATCCAACTGCACGTGTGCAAGTAATTCACAACAGTGCTGATGCATTGGCAGCTGAAGTGGATGTTTATATCAATGGTGCTTTGGCAATTGATGATTTCGCCTTCCGCACGGCTACTGCATTCTTGGATTTACCAGCTTATAATACCATTGAAATTGGTGTTGCCCCAGGTAATAGTATGGATGCTGATGATATCATAGCTACTTTCCCTTTCCAATTAGAAGAAGATGAAACATACATCGTAGTTGCAAATGGTTTGCTTGATGCTGTTAATTATGATCCTTTTGTTCCTTTTGACTTATATGTTTTTACTCCGGGAAGAGAAGTTGCAGATAACAACACTAACACTGATATCCTTGTATTTCATGGCTCTACAGATGCTCCAACCGTTGATCTTTACGAAGTGGGTCTACCTGCTGGTGAATTGATTGATAATTTGTCTTATGGAGATTTCGGCAATGGAGATTACTTGGAACTTGCTAACGACAATTACTACGTTCAAGTTCGATTGGCTGACGGTACAACTCCGGTTGTAACTTATAATGCACCGCTAGAAACATTAGGTTTAGATGGTGCAGCAGCAGTAGCATTTGCTTCTGGCTTCTTGAATCCAGCAAATAATAATGATGGAGCTCCATTTGAAGTTTGGGTTGCATTACCTGATGGTACAACTCTCGCATTACCTGCGCTTGGCGCCGCTCCTGTTAATAATGTTTGTACTTCACCTGAAGCTATAAACGTTGGAGAAGAAGTTGATTGTGCTAATAATTCAGTAATTGGTGATTTATCTAACGCATGGAATGATTTCGGTACTCCTGATTGTGAATTGACTGGTGTAATTCCAACTGTATACTATACTTTCAATACTGGCTCTTTTGATGAAATCACTATAGACATTACTGCGGGCTTAAACTCAGGTCCGGAAATCGGATACTTGCTACTTGAAGCATGTGGTACTATGGCAGATGGTGTTGATACGCCTTGCTCATACAATACAACTGTTATAGGGCCAGTGACTGTTGTAGGATTGGAAGAGAATACAGATTACATTCTAATGATTTTCAGTAATCTTGATTTTGCGAATACAGCTGGTGAATTCACCCTCTGTGTTAGCGGTGATGATACAAACTCAATAACTGAAAATAACACATCCTCGTTTAATCTATTCCCAAATCCTAATAACGGCAGTTTCAATATTGAATTTAAGGGAACTGAAGGAATGCTTAGCATTGATGTGCTAAATTTAGATGGCAGAATAGTTGCTTCTGAGAGTCT
>JBDNHP010000249.1:0-3088 GCA_041688765.1 Flavobacteriales bacterium | reverse complement strand
TGCTTGTGCCCAAACATTATTGGCGTCAGCATTCAATCTCCGAAAATCATCATTCAAGACAGCGATTTGTGATAAAACCTGAGCATCGCTGATATTTTCAGCAGCCGTATTGTAAACTACGTGTACTACAACTGGAATGGTTATCACGCCATTAACAAGTCGAAATCCACTTTCTTCAACTTCTTCGGCATGACGATTAATCGCTTCAAGTTTCGAAGCGCGCTTGGGGTCGTTTTGCATCTGCATTTCGAGGTAGTCCATGGCGCCACAATTGCGCTGAGCATAGCTCATACTACCTGCCAACAGAAGCGCCGACATGAGAATGTACCTTAATTTCATAGGGAAATTTTTAGAGGTTGGTTTGTTTGGTTTTGGTTTTCTGATTTTTCAGGTTCGAAATCCTTTAAAATCATGGGAGAAGTTAGAATTAAAAATTTATAAAACAAGGCCTTTATTAAATATTTTTGAAAAGTTGGCGTGCATACTAAATGGATGAGTTTCGATCAATTCCCCTAAATTATAGACTAAACAATTTTGCATACTTTCTAATGTCTGTTTTTTGGAATTCTATTTGTTGTCAGGTTTATTGATGTTGAAAGAATAAAATATTTACAGACAATTCTGCTAGCAAAAAGCAGAAAAATATTTACAATATTCCGGCAATCATAAGGCCTGAAAAAATGATTAAAAATGCAGCAACTGTGATATGCAAAAAGCGGATTGTGATCTTTTTTAGAAAGTAGTATCCTACGTATGCTCCAATACAAGCACTTATAACAGGAATAATCAAATAGGCCAACGGTATTGACTTATAATCAATAGGTTCTGAATAATTAGCATAAGTGATGATTCGGCTAAAATCAATTAAGCAAGCTATCACGATTCCCGTTGCAATAAATGATTCTTTGCTCAAGCCTAGTCTCAAAAGAAATGCACTGCGGAGTGCTCCTTGATGACCTGAAAAGCCACCAAAAAAGCCACTTATAAATCCACCTACCGACAGCCATTTTTGTGAGACTGTCCATTTACTAAAAGCAGGAATTACTTCAAACATTGCAAATACAATCATCAGTATGCCGATTGTGATTTTAATGAAAGTAATTTGTCTGAGATTTCCCCATAATTCATATTCAATTAGTACGGGAACATCAATAATAAGATTCAAAACCCAAGCACCCAAAATTGCTGCCGGAATAGATGGAATCCCAAATAGTAATACTGTTCTCCAACTGCTGTGCTTACCCAGTAATATCAGTTTGAAAACATTATTGAGTAGATGTACGATTGCCGTTAATGTTATGGCAATTGGAAGAGGAAAAAAAACAGAAAATACAGGCAATAGAATGGTTCCTAAGCCAAATCCTGAATAGAGGGTAAGCAGAGATCCGACCAGAGCAAAAAATGAAATGATGATCAGTTCATGCATTCATATTTCCAGTAGTGTAAAAAAGTATTAATTCTCAACTTTTGCTTTATTGATATCCAAAACTATTTCTTCTACTCCATTAGTTTCAAAATAATCGAGGTATTGATCCACTAAAGCCTGTTCCTGCTCATAGCGCTCATCTTCGGTAAGATCAAATAACTTGTCGCCATAAATACGCATCAAATCGCGCTTGGCCATACGCTGACTCATTCCCTCCCAAAAGCTAAACTCGTCGTAATCATCAATCATATCAAATACTTCCTCTTCCAATTCTTCGCTGGGGAAGTACAGTTGAACTTGCTCATCGTATTCAACCAAGTCTTTGCTATCAAAATCACTGCTAAAGGAAAATACATATTGTTCTAGATCCAGAACATCTTCATCGTCACTATCGGTGAACGAAAGACTCATCCATTGCCCGAGATAAAGCAATTTAATCAGCTGACGGTATTGTTCTTTGTTGAGTTCGACATTTACCTTTTCCATGAGTAGTAGCGTATTAGTTCCGCAATATACATTATCATGTTATTGTAGTAAGCAAAATTTCAAAGGAAAATTGAAAAAAAAATTACAAGGGTCAATTCTGTCGTATAATGCTCTGAATGAATTGATTGGATCCCGATACTTGCATTATGTATAGTCCAACTGGCAAATGGGAAAGTTCAAGTCGATGTATTATGTTCGTTGCCTTTTCAGTATAAAGCAATTTGCCATCAATACTCATTATACTTATATTATCGCCTGATTTACAGCCTTCTAAAATAATTTCATTTCTGAATGGATTGGGTCTGATTGATAAGTGCTCTCTTGAATTTTCATTTGTAGAAACAATCTGATCAATAAAGCAAACGATGTTAATTTCACATCCATTGGCGTCGGTAATGCTCAAACCATAAGCTCCCTCTGTGAGATCGGTAATCATTTCTTCATCATTGCCATTGGACCAAAAAAAGTTATAAGGAGGAGTGCCACCGCTAATATCAGCAGTCGCGGTTCCACCTTGTACATCCAGAATTTCGTCGGTGGTTATAGGTGCTGCAAGTAATTCTTCGGGCTCTGATAAGGTTAATATTCCTTCAACTGTGCAAGCGTTTAAGTCGCTCAGACTGTAGCTATAATCACCTGCTGTGATATTCTCTAATGGATTTTCGTCAAAAGTATTATTCCATAAAATGGATTGTATTCCTGTTCCACCGGTATTTTCAAGAAACACTGATCCGGTATTATCTCCAAAACATTGAACATTGGTAATGCTTTCTTCTATAATAATAAGTGGAGGATTCTCGATTTCAAATACTGTTGCGACACTACAAGCATTATTATCGATGATTATAGCTTCATAATTACCCGAGCTCAAATTTGTGACTGGATTATTTTGCGCTATGCCATCGATAAATAATTCTGCAATGCCGGTTCCGCTTGTATTTGTAAAAAGCACTGAGCCGTTGTCTCCGTTATTACAGTTGGGCATGGTGCTTTCTGATTCAATGATCGCTTGTTCGAAAAAGTATATTTCAATTGGATCTGAAACAGATGTAAGTCCAAATTCATTGGTAGTACTAACAAAATAGGTCCCCGGACTACTTATCAAAAGCGACTGACTAGTTTCGCCTGTATTCCATGTATAATTTTCAGATTCTGTTGCAATAATTTCAACGCTAT
>JBDNHP010000248.1:0-4581 GCA_041688765.1 Flavobacteriales bacterium | reverse complement strand
TTCTGATGCGGCAGAAATTTGAACATTATTGAATCCTACTCCGCGACCTTCGTGCTTGGTGAGGATTACTCCATCGCCATAATCAGCCTGAAGAATAGTGCCTCCATTTTCAGGATTGTTTTTGTGAGGTATGCCTGAATATACACGGATTGAACCAATTGCTGCTTTTCGTGAAGCAAGGAATTGTATAGATTGTCCTGATTTAGTGATAGGGTTAAAATCGAGGTAATTATTATAACCGTATGCTAAAACAAGGAAGTAATACGTTTTGAAATTTATTAAAGCATTATCACCAAGGGAAAATACGTCATTTGTAACTCTGAAAGAGTGTCTTATCCCTTCATTTTCGCCTTCAACCATAAGTGTTGGGATGTTCTCGCCCAACAATTCATCAGCAGGGTAATTGATGATCAAATCAACGGAATCACGAACATCGCACTGAGCAATCAATCGAGCTTTGTCGATATCTTCCAAGTCGGCAACGCTAACTTCATTATCAGACAATTGATAAATGAGATATCCTTGGAAGGCATAAGATCTCTGAAGAGAATCGAGGAATATTCCACCTGGCTGCTCTTCTGTGATGCCTGGATCAAATTGAATGTAGTCCTCTTTGTAGTTGTTTGAAATAGCATTGTCGTTTGTAAGATAAAGAATGATTTCACGATCAAGTTCTCTCACTGTAACATCCGGTGCATCAGGGCCTGATACAATCTGGAAACAGTTGTCAAACAGAGCCTGAGCTTTATCGTCAGCAAGTCTTACTAGTTGCACTGAAGCGAAAGGATCTCCGCTAGAAGCGCGGGCATATACCACACCAACAGTGATGTTATTGAACGAGCCTGGCTCAAGTGTGAAAGGTCCGGCTGATTGAATGAAACGACGGTCACCCGGAGGGTTTCCAACTAAAGACTCAGTCCAAACTATAGGAGTAATATTTCCTTCTGTTCCCCAATGGAATGGGTCGGTATCACCTGGGAACATATAATCAGTTGGCTGAGAAAGATCAGTACCTGAAGCGGTAGTAAAACCATCGCCGCCAAAAGACATACGTTGACCATTTCTCCAGAAACCTTGCAGATAACGGTAGTAGTCAAGAGCAGTGCTAGGCTCACCGTTAATACCTGATGAGTTATTGTAGTAGAGGAATTTTCTCATTCCATAACGCTCATTGTCAATGCTGCCATCACCATAACCAATACCGATGCCGCTATATGGGATACCTAATGAGTCAATGGCGTCGGAGAAATTGGTTGTAAGAGGATTGTCAATTCCGTCTGCATCCTGAAAAGGACCTTGGAAGAAGTCGATACCAACTGCCGGAGGATTTTCACCATAACCAAGCGAAGAGCTAGTTGCTTCATCATTGGCATCACCATTATAGCAGTAACCTAAACCTCTTTGTACGTCGCAACCAACATAGTCATCAATAGATGTTCCCAAATCGGGGTCAACCCACTGTCCGAAATAAGTATCGGCCAAAGTTGTAGTACCTTGGTTAATGAGCGTATAATTGTAAAAGGTCATGTTATTGATCTCGTCATTACCGGAGAAAGCAAATGCCTGAGCGCGGATTTCCATACCGATAGGTTGACCTTGAGATTCAGTGTGAACGTTTCCTTTATCGTTGAATACCCACCAAATAGTATAGTCACCAAACAATGGAATAGGGTCAGTTCTTACGCGGTCAAAGCATGATATTTCCTGAAAAAGATCGTACCAAGGATAGTCACCTTTTGAAGGATCATAGTCGCCGTCTTCGTCGTAGTCATACCAAGGGGCAAGTGTATTACCTTGATATAGCGCTGGCCAGTCATAAAAGTATTGTGGTATAACATAAGGATTATCAGCAAACTCAACTTCAAGATCACATAAAGGATCTGCATCGCAATCGAAGTATCTTCTATGTTGTTCTACATCCGCTTTAAAAACTGGAAAGAATTTGTCATACTCAGAACAAGTGGCCGCATCAACCTCCGCAGTAACTGGAGTCAAAGGACCTGCCCAATAGTCATTACCTTCAGTTCTGAAGCGAACTGCAGCCAATTTAAGCTGTTGGTCGGGGCTTATTCCACCCATCCAAAGCGCACCGGCATACAGCACAGATACATCTCCATCCGCAGGCACAATGTAAGAAGCGCGGCTGGTAGAACGGTTTTGCCACATACTGCCACCTGTTTCAATTAAGGCCCTAACATTGTTAAACGCGAGGTTTGTAAGTTCTGCGGCAGGGGCACATCCTGCTGCTTTTTCTTCTGAAACGGCAGTTGGTTTTTGCTGATTGCTTCCTTCGCTATTCTGTCCTACATACTTATATGCGTATGTATTCATTGCGAGGATGCTAAACCCAATCAGCATTCCTAGTTTTTGGATTCTCATCCTAGTAATTTGAGATTTCATAATAATTACTCCCTGAAATTTCATTCAAATTAGAAATCAAGCTTTACGCCAAGGCGGATAGTACGAGGAGCACCGAGGTTAAACGGATTATCTACATACATACTGTAATAGTTACGGAACGAACTCGGAGAAATCTGCGAATTGATTTGTGGCTGATACTGCGCAGTAGCAAGGTATCCGTCATCATCAGATACGCCGGTAAAACGATAAACTCCAAGAATGTTCTGAGTGTTCAATACGTTGTTCACCCATAGATAAATGTTCAAGTTTGCAGTCTTGGCTTTGTCACCTTCACCACCAAACTTCAGGGTGAAGTTGCGATCGAGCTGAGCCGATAAGCTAAATTGCCAAGGCAAACGTGATCCATTGATTGAACCATCTGTTGTTGGCGAAACTTCACCGGTTACAGGGTAAGCAATGGCTGATGCGGTATAAGGCACTCCTGAACCCAGGTTGCCAATAAAGTTAACTCCAGTATTAGATAATACTTGTTTTCCAAACCAAACCGGACCGTTATAGTCGGATCCTTCGCCATAACGATAGTCAACAGTTACGTTAACACGATGACGCTGGTCGTAGTCAAACGGAGCAATATTTCTAAGGTTTGGCAATCCAGCATTGATCAATGCAAGTGCAGTTTGTGAATTGGAACCAGTTCCGTCTGCGAATTGCAAAGTATACGATGCACGCATACATACGTTACCTGTGCGACGAAGGTCATAAGAAAGGGAAAGTCCTTTTACAGTTCCAAAGTCAAGATTACCAAATGCACGGTACTGACGCGGATAAGCACCGCTGAAGTTTCTCACCTGAATCATGTCACGCAATTCACGATAAAATGCAGATATTTTTAACGAACTAGTACGACTTAATACTTGTTGGAAGCCTAATTCGTAATCAATGGTTTTAGTTGGCTTAAGAGCCGGATTTCCGATCAATTCATTACGATCGTCCATGAATAAAAAATCGATTGGATTAAATCGATTGGATTCGGTAGGACGCTGAGTAAGAATGTCGTAGTGAGCAAAGAAAAGCGCCTCATCAGAAATAGGGAATGAGAAGGCAATACGCGGCATGATATTGACCTGCGGCTTGTAATCTTGAAAAGCCCCTGGAGTCAAACCTTCAAAACCACCTTCGAAAATAGTAAGGTCTTTAAGGTAGGGAGTAGGATTGTCGCTGTCGGTAGCAATAAGACTTGGGTCATCAATTTGAGTTCCCTGAGAGTTATACCAAGTTTGTTCATCGCGGTAACCTGTAATATTTGAAGGTTCTGTGAGATTGTCAACGTAAACTACAAAATCATCACCTATATTTTCCGGATGAGAACCGAAGGCCGTTACTTCACTTGCTGTGAATGCTTCGCCAATAACAAATGGATCTTTTGGAATCGGTTGGTTAGCATCAAATTGGTCAATACGAAGACCAACGTTGAAAATGATATCGTCAAAGGCAAATTTATCCATAATATATCCAGCCAGATAAATAGGCTCATAGGGAGCCATTGGTCGGGTAAGGAATCCGTTATCATCGCGCTGTGTGAAGAAGTCATTTAAAGATGAGTTGCCGCTTACTTTGTCGCCATAATGGTTATAACCGTAATAGCCAACTACGCTATTTCCACCATTGAGAAGCTCGTCAGCAGAAAACATGTCTAAAGTGAAGGTATTTGGGTCAAGCTCATCAATATTGATGAAGTCATCACCAAAAGGATTTAAACCCAATGCAGTTCGAAGATTTCTGTCTACTAAACGTTGATCTCCAGGCGTGATAAGACGATTGTAAACTACGTAGTTGTCCTGTCCTATAAGGAATTGGTAATCAATGCTTGATGTATCGATTTCCTGAATGTGGAAGTTCGTGTTCAAACGTGCTAGAGTCCACAATCCAGCTGGTGCTAATGAGAAGCCGGCGTCACGACGTTGCTCGTATTCAAATCCAAGCTGAATAGCATGATCACCGATATCGGCAGAACCTGAAGCCGATATGCGGAACTGTGAATTATTGAATTTACTGTATCCGTTATTAGGAGTGCCTGGGAAGGTCCAAAGGTTATAAACACCATTGGGAGTATTTCCATTTAAAATGGCACCACCTTGCTGAACTGCGAGCAAATTGGTATAGGCACCAGGTTCAACAAAAGTATTCGGATATGCCTGATAGAATTCAATTTGCTCTTGA
>JBDNHP010000247.1:0-4217 GCA_041688765.1 Flavobacteriales bacterium | reverse complement strand
TTTTATTTTTGATGAATTTGTTTTTGACGTAGTGATTTTTGGCCCCATGAAGCTTGATTTTTTCACCTACGTACAATGGTGTAATCTTTCGCATTGGCTCGGTATTGGCAACCAAATGTGCCTAACTGAAGTGTCATACGAAGTGATTAGCACCTCAATGGCAGGGCAGTTCACAGCGCATATTATGGTCTCTATTGTTGGGGGAATGATTTTCGCATTTCCCTATATTTTTTACGAGTTGTGGTCATTCGTTAAGCCGGGCCTTAAACAAAAGGAAATCATAGCGGTAAGAGGTATTATTTTTTCCGCCAGCGTGCTCTTTTTCACTGGAGTGCTTTTTGGCTATTACCTTATCACCCCGCTTTCTTTGCAGTTTTTAGGCTCCTATCAGGTGGGCGATGTTAAGAGTATGGTGGCCATTAATTCATACATGAAAACAGTAGTTTCATGCACCTTTTCTGCAGGACTCGTTTTCCAGCTCCCGGTATTGGTTTATTTCCTCACTAAAATTGGAATCATTGGGCCTGCATTGCTCCGTAAATATAGAAAGCATGCATTTATTGGTGTATTGGTATTGGCAGCCATTATTACTCCACCTGACCTCACTAGCCAGATTATCGTTACCATCCCTATTATGATTCTTTACGAGCTTAGTATTTTTATTTCTGCAAGGGTTGAAAGAAGAAAGGCCAAACAATAATTTACATCTTTCGTACAAGGAATTACCTTAAATGCGCTGTGAATAACTGTTGTAAGGTGTAAGCATAATGTGAACAAAGCATCCGTTATTTGTAGTATTGTTTATACCTATGCCCAGAATAAACCTCGTTACAATTCTGATCCTATTACTCCTGCTTCCTTTTGGAATGTCTGGACAAAAAACCGTGGTTAAAGGAGTAGTGCGTGATGCCGATACCCAAGAGCTGCTCCCATTTGTAAATGTTCATTTCCCAGGCACCAAAATCGGCGCTACAACGGATTTGAATGGCAAATACCGCGTTGAAACCTATTATGCTACTGATTCATTACAGGCCTCTTTTATAGGGTATAAAAGTCAAACTAAAAGCATAAGAAAAGATCAAGAGCAAACCATCGACTTTGCTCTGTCTTCTGGGAGTTTTGAACTCGATGTAGCAGTAGTGAAAGCTGGTGATGAAGAAAATCCTGCCCATGCAATCGTACGTGGGATCCTTAGGAACAAAGACGCTAACAATCGCGAAAAGCTGGATGCTTACGAATATGAAGTCTATAACAAGGTTGAATTCGATCTCAATAATATCAGCGATGAATTCAGGGAAAAGAAACTCCTAAAAGCATTTGACTTTGTTTGGGATAATCTGGACTCCACCTCGGAGAAGGTCTATTTGCCAGTGTTCATGACCGAAACACTCAGCAATTACTACTACCGAAAAGAGCCGAAGAATGAACGAGAACTAATACATGGCACTAAGGTTTCCGGCGTTGAAAACCAAAGTGTTGCTCAATTTCTGGGCGATATGTATCAAAATGTCAATATATACAACAATAATATTCTGGTTTTCGGAAAGAGCTTTGTTTCACCAGTATCTAATTCGGGATTCCTGTTTTATAAGTATTACTTGTTGGATAGTACCTATATCGATAACAAGTGGTGCTATTTAATTAAGTTTCAGCCTCGCAGAAAGCAGGAATTAACTTTTAACGGAGAGTTTTGGGTAAACGATACCACTTTTGCTATTAAGCAAGTGGAAGCTAGTATCGCAGATGATGCCAACATCAATTTCATTCATGGTTTTTCGGTGAAACAAGAGTACGATGAGGTGCAGGATGAAGTATGGATGCTCACC
Source organism: Flavobacteriales bacterium (assembly GCA_041688765.1). Taxonomy (GTDB): domain Bacteria; phylum Bacteroidota; class Bacteroidia; order Flavobacteriales_D; family Sanyastnellaceae; genus JBDNHP01. Next base: position 2,391 of record JBDNHP010000247.1, on the reverse strand, counting down.
AAAGACCAATTGATGGTAGATTTCAATCTAACGGAAAAATCGATGGGTTTTTATGGTCGGAAAACCACGACCTACAAGGACTTTATAATCAATGAACCCCGGAATGATAAGTTCTTTAGCGGCATTAGTGAAATTATTGTTTCTGAAGAGGCTTATGAGCGAGATGAAGCTTATTGGGAAAAGGTAAGGCATGAAAAACTTTCAGAAAATGAAGCTGCGGTTTATGCCATGGTAGATTCTATTCAGAATGTTCCGCAGTTTAGGACTGTGGCCGATATCATAACCATTTTTGTAACCGGTTATCACGTTTTGGGAAATATTGAATTGGGACCTTATTATACTACTTACAGTTTTAATCCGATTGAAGGTCACCGATTGCGCTTGGGCGGAAGAACAAGCAATGCATTTAGCAAGCGTGTGATGTTTGAAGGTTATTCGGCTTATGGATTTAGTGATCAAAGATTCAAATTCGGTGGAGGGCTTCAGTACATGGTTTCGAAAAATCCCCGACAGGTGGCAGGATTTTTCATGAAACGAGATATCGAACAACTCGGACAGGCCGAAGGAGCTTTTCGAGAAGATAATATTCTCTCTTCTATTTTCAGACGGAATCCAGCGCTTAAGCTAACTTCTGTTACACAATACAAAGGGTTCTACGAGCATGAGTGGTTTTATGGATTAATCAACCAAATCATTTTCACCCATCGGAGTCTCAGGCCGCTTGGCTCATTGTCTTATGAGCGATTTGCGGATGATGCTCAAACCGTAATTAAAGTTAATGAATTAACTACCAGTGAAGTAACTTTCTACACGCGTTTTGCCTACAAAGAGAAATATCTCAGCGGGGAATTTGAAAGAGTGAGTTTAGGCACCCGGTATCCCGTTATAGAAGCTGCGTTTTCGGTTGGTGTACCAGATTTGTTGGGAAGCGATTTTCAGTATCAGAAATTAGTTCTGCGCATAAAAGATAAGATCAGAGTTGGACCTTTCGGTTATGCTAATCTGCGCGCTGAGGTTGGAAGAATCTGGGGAACATTGCCATTTCCTTTGCTGGAATTGCATCAAGGAAACGAAACTTTTTTATATGACGAAACAGCTTTCAACACCATGAACTTCTTCGAATTTGTGAGTGATGAATGGGTGAGTGCTTCCATGTCGTATCACTTGGATGGCTTTTTCTTCAATAAAATCCCCCTCTTTCGAAAACTAAAATGGAGAGAGGTAGTTTCTGCCAAAGGGGTAATGGGCAATTTTAACCCTGATAATGAAAATCAATTAGTACTTCCGAATAATACTTTCACATTGAGTAAGCCTTTTGCTGAAGTGGCTTTGGGAGTAGAAAATATTTTCAAGTTTTTCCGCGTTGATGCTCTGTATCGTTTATCTTACCTCGATAATCCAAACATTGTGAGGTTCGGATTCAGAGCCAAATTTCAAGTCGAATTCTAGTGTATGATTTTAAGAGCAGAAAACCTGATGAAGCGCTATAAGCGCAGATCCGTTGTAGACGGTGTATCTGTTGAAGTAAATCAAGGCGAAATTGTTGGTTTGCTGGGCCCAAATGGAGCTGGCAAAACCACTAGTTTTTATATGATTGTGGGATTGGTTAGGCCGGATGAAGGTCGAATATTTCTGGATGATAAAGAAATCACAGATGAACCAATGTACCGAAGAGCCCAATTAGGTGTTGGGTATTTGCCGCAAGAGGCCTCCATTTTCAGAAAGTTGAGCGTTGAAGATAATATCAAGGCGGTACTTGAAATGACCAAATTGAGCAAGGAAGAGCAGCGTGATCGACTTGAAACGCTCATTGATGAATTTAAACTTGAAAAAGTGCGTACTAATCTCGGTATTCGCTTATCAGGCGGAGAACGCAGAAGGACTGAAATTGCCCGAGCTCTTGCAACTGACCCTAAATTCATTCTTCTCGATGAACCTTTTGCCGGTGTAGATCCTATTGCCGTTGAAGATATACAACGCATTGTTGCTCAATTGAAAAATAGAAACATTGGAATCTTAATTACAGATCACAATGTGCAAGAAACGCTTAGCATTACTGATCGTGCTTATTTATTGTTCGAAGGTAGAATTTTGAAATCAGGCTCTGCTGAAGAACTCGCTGCTGATGAACAAGTAAGAAGAGTTTATCTGGGCCAAAATTTTGTGCTTAAGAAAAAACATATTATTTGATTCCCCATTCTCAGTAAGAGGCTGTGATGTTATTGTATTCAAGAAGCAGAATTCAGAAATCAATTACTGAATCCTAATCATAAATTTTAGCGTTGCGATTATGTAATAATTGCAATCATTTCTACCGAATTCACCTTGCTCCTATGAAAAGCCCAAATTCTTCAGGAATCACTAATTTTGCTACATGTTAGTGCAAGTTTT
>JBDNHP010000246.1:0-13523 GCA_041688765.1 Flavobacteriales bacterium | reverse complement strand
ATCGCCAATCAAGTCAGCAACTGTGACATCGGGAGTAGCTAATTTTTCTATATAACGATCCTTTTTGTTTAGCCAAGTAATTGGGGTATCATCTCCCAAGGATTTGATCAAATCCTGACTGCGCAGAGAAACCGGATTGAGCGGATCATCATTCAATTCAGATCCTTCCACAACTGGTATGTACTCATCCAATAGATCAACCATGGCGCGGGCAATTCTTGTCTTTGCTTGCCCTCTCAGCCCAAGCAAATTAATGCTGTGCCTAGACAAAATAGCTCTTTCAATTTCGGGAATAACGGTAGTTTCATAGCCGACTATTCCGGCAAAAACGGGAAGTTTTTCTTTCAGTCTGAGGATGAGATTATCTCTCAACTCGTTGCGCACACTTTTTGAAACATAGCCAGAAGTCTTGAGAGCTCCGAGCGTTTTGATATTTACTATTTGACTTGAATTATTTCCTTTTTTCATTATATTTTTCTTCCTCTATTTCGTTCAAAATCCTTAAAAACTATATCACCTAAACCTTTCAACCCTGTATAATAGGCACGGCCCTGATTTGCTTCTGTAAAATCATCTACAAATTGCTGAAGATAGGGATCAGATGCAATCATAAAAGTGGTAATCGGGATTTTGACCTTCCTGCATTGGCGAGCAAGATTAAGGCACTTACCCACGATGTAAGGATCTAGTCCAAAACTGTTTTTATAATATTCACCATTTTCTTTCAAACATGATGGTTTTCCATCAGTAATCATGAAAATTTGTTTGTTCGTACTTTTCCGTCTTCTAAGAATATCCATAGCCCGCTCCAAACCAGCCACGGTATTGGTATGATATGGCCCTACTTGCAAATACGGAAGATCTTTCACTTGAATTTCCCAGGCATCATTCCCGAAAACCACAATATCCAATTGATCTTTGGGGTATTTTTTCATGATTAGTTCCGAAAGAGCCATTGCTACTTTCTTTGCAGGAGTGATGCGATCTTCACCATAAAGAATCATGGAATGGCTGATATCTATCATTAAAACCGTAGATGTATTGGTTTTATGTTCCGTTTCGATAACTTCAATATCCGATTCATTCAATTGCCAATTGTCAGGACCATTAGTGATTTGGGCGTTTTTGATAGACGCGGCAAAATCAATTTGTTCCTGCTTGTCGCCAAACCGGTACGTTCTGCGGTCTTCGGTAAGCTCATCACCTTGTCCGCGATGACTAGTTTTGTGAGTTCCCGGGCTTGCTTTTTTAAGTTTTCCAAAAATCTGTTCCAGAGCTTTTTCCCTGATAGATTTTTCAGTTTTTCCTGTGATTTTCAATCCAGAGCCTTTGCCTCCAGCTTTTTTTAGAAAACCTTTTCTCATGAGCTCTTCCAGAAAATCATCTAGGGTATAAGAATCATCCGTGAGCTTGTATTCTTTGTTCAGCTCGCGCATCCAATCCATTGCCTCATCCACATCACCGGAGGTATGCGTTAGGAGTTCAAGAAAGATTTCGAAAAGCCTTTCGAAGGGTGTTCGTGTATCTTTTTCGGGATTATAGGCGGTAAAAAGCAGTGCTTCCATAAAATCTTCTACAACAATGAACCCTAAGGTAGGATCAAATGTTCCAACATTTGGGTAATTTTGGTAATTAAACTGCCATTTTAGCTCAAGCATAAAGGTAATACAGGAAATTCATAGTTCATGGCATCTGAAGACAGAAGAGATAATAAATATTGTATTGACCCATTTTCCTATCATCGCTTCAAAACGAGAGAGGTACAAATTGGTATCTGCGGTATTGGCGGTAAAAACCCCATCCGCTTGCAAAGTATGACCACTACAGATACTATGGACACAGCAGCCACGGTAAAACAATCCATACGAATGATTGAAGCCGGCTCAGAACTTGTGAGGATAACAGCACCAAGCATGAAAGAGGCTGAAAATCTTCAACAGATTAAGGACTCTTTGCGATTACAGGGATATATGGCTCCGCTAGTAGCTGATATTCATTTTACACCCAATGCAGCCGAATTAGCCTCGGGAATCGTTGAAAAAGTCCGCGTGAATCCTGGGAATTATGCTGATAAAAAGAAATTTGAACAGCATGATTATTCCGACGCTAGTTATCAAGCCGAACTACTTCGCATAAAAGAAAAATTCAGTCCACTTGTTTTAAAATGCAAAGCGAATGGGACTGCCATGCGCATTGGAACCAATCACGGAAGTTTGTCGGACCGGATTATGAGCCGATATGGTGATTCCCCTTTAGGCATGGTGGAATCTGCCATGGAATTTATTAGAATTTGCCGAGAACATGATTTTCATGATTTGGTTATTTCAATGAAGGCCAGCAATACTCTGGTTATGGTTCAGGCTTATCGATTGTTGGTAAGTCACATGATAGGAGAAGGGATGGATTATCCGTTACATCTCGGAGTTACAGAAGCCGGTGATGGCGAAGATGGAAGAATAAAATCGGCAGTTGGCATAGGCACATTGCTTGAAGATGGCTTAGGAGATACTATTAGGGTATCGCTTACAGAAGAGCCGGAAGCAGAAATCCCGGTTGCGCGCATTTTAGCAGAGCGTTATAGCTCAAGGGTTTCTCATCAGCCAATTGCCGAAGAAAATTATCCGATTGATCCCTTCAGTTATAGCAGAAGAAAGAGCAAGCATATATTAAATTTCGGAGAAAGGGAAGTTCCTCGAGTGATTGCTAATTTGAGCAATCGAGAAAAACTAAGTGCCGCTTCACTATATCCGCTTGGATACCATTATAGCGTTCCTCTAGATAAGTGGAATCTAAGTGATATGGCTTGTGATTATATTTACATAGGCAAAAACCATATAGATTTTGAAATTCCTGGAACATTGGGGGTTCTTTATGATTTTGAAAGTAGGTCAGAAAATGAAGGTAAAGAACGCCACTTTGCTCTCCTAAATGCTGATGAATATAGAAGTGACAATTTCAACTCACATTTAATTCATTTTATTAAATGTAAAATAACGGATTTAAATCCGGAAATGATAAGCAAATTAAAATCTGACTCCAAAGCCATCCTCGTTTTAAGTTCAGATAATTTACATGCAATGCCAGAGATGCGGGCTGCAATATTCAGGTTAATGAATGCGGAATGCGTTATTCCTGTAGTCATTCAATCCTCATATGATGACCTTAATTTAGATGCGTTCCAACTTTATTCGGCAACTGATACCGGGGCATTGCTTATTGACGGATTGGGCGATGGCATCATGATTTTTTGTGATAAAATACCATTGAAGGAAATAAATAGTACTGCTTTTGGGATTCTGCAAGCTACGAGAACCAGAATTTCTCGTACTGAATATATTTCTTGTCCTTCATGCGGTCGCACCCTGTTTGATTTGCAGGAAACTACAGCAAGAATTCGGAAAAGAACCGATCATTTGAAAGGTATAAAAATTGGTATTATGGGCTGTATTGTGAATGGTCCGGGTGAAATGGCAGATGCGGATTATGGATATGTAGGAACCGGCCCTGGCAAAATCACGCTATATAAAGAGAAAGATGTTGTAAAGCGGAATGTTCCGGCTGACAATGCGGTTGATGAGTTAATTGAATTAATTAAAGAATACGGTGATTGGGTGGAGCCAGGGCCAGGGCTTATAGAAATTTCTTGATCTGGTTAATTGATCTGATTTTTCTAATCAATAAAATAATTCGTCTGAGTTCTCTATTTAATAGAACCCAGGCGAATTTTTAAATTTATATAATCACAATTAGCAAAAAAATGCTTTTTACTTTCTTTGAAATTAGTTCTTTACAAATTGAGAACTAATTCCGTTATACTGCAATAAATACAAACCAGCAGGCCAATTATTCAGGTCTAATTTGAATATTGCAGCGTCTGGTCTTGCTTCATGAATGCGCTTGCCCATAGTATCAAATATGATGAAGTAGCTGTTTGGATTGAAATTTCCGAATTCAATATAAACCATGTTTTGCGCCGGGTTTGGAAAAAATGAAACGCTTAAATCAATGTGGTTTAAATCTGAAATTCCGGTTACTCCAAAAAATTCTTGTTCGCTCCAAGCATCGCAGCCATTATCGAATGTGAGTAATACACTATATACACCTGATTCAGAAATCTGAAGAGTTTGATTATTTTCACCCTCCATTAATATCCCTTGCTGGTAACATTGATAAGATGTGGCTTCGTTTGCGGTTAATTCATTTACGTTTTGGGTTACTATAGCTTCTTGTTCAAACACTTCTATACTCCATGAAGCGGAGAAGCTGCAATAAGTAGAGTTTGAATTTACCTCTAGCACACCACTTTCAAAAGGAGCGAAGATTAATTCAGATGAATTGGAAACTATATTGTCATTAAACAACCATATTACATCAAAGAAATCTGCTTGTGCATAATTACTGGTAATTAAATCACCACTGCAAACTTCGGTAGCATCGATAGCCACGTTACTCAACAATCCGCAATCTGTAATTTCGGTTGTAGCTGTATTGGTAATAATAGGATCGTTATAGTCAAAATAAATACCTGCTTGAGCTTCTATAACATCCATCAGATCCAGATCTGAAGAGGTGTTGAGATTGAAACTAATCCAGCCATGGCTATTAGGTTCATCAGAAGTGCTATCAGCCAACATGATATTATTAAACTTGAATTCTATAATCGGGTAGTTTTCGATAGAAATATCACAGTTATGGCTGCTCGCTATAAAATCAAAGCTGTTTACTGATAATAATTCGTCAACATTGCATTCTACTCGAACATTCACAGCGGCGGCAGTACCCGTGTTTTGGAATCTTATGAGGTATTCTAATCTGGCCGGAAGATCGTCAGTATCCAAATCAATTACAGGAGTGCTTACTGTGATGTCGTTGGGGTCATGACTATTTACGATGATTCCTTCATGTCTATCAGAATTGTTATTCGCAATATTATCAACCACGTTCTCATCAGAATGCTGAATGATAGCTAAGGCGTCATAAGGAGTACCTGCCAGAGCATTCACTGAAATCTGAAATTGAACAACAAATGTTATAGTTTCAAAAACATCCAAATTAACATCCCAAAATATTAATTGATTTGAGAGTGTTCCACCATCAGTATCCAAAATAGATATTGAGAGCAGCAAACTCAAGTCTAATTCTATGTGAACATTTTGAGCAGAGTTTCCTTCATTTTCAGCAACTACAGTGTAAAATTCTATGAATCCAGGTCTGAAACTAGCACTTGGGATCAAAGAAATGAGCAAATCATTATACGCGTTTGAAGGGCACAAAGCGAAATTTTGGTTGTTAAACAATTCATATTCGCTTCCGGAATTTATAGTAACAGAATTTGAAAGTTCAAACCCTGGTAATTCAACATGAAGAGTTTGTTCAAAATTACTCATAATTGCATCTAAGTATACACCTTCATTATTTGAAATAGCAACTGCGGTGTTTGTTTCGTTAAGCACCGGCTTGTATGGAATAACTACGTCATTGTTATTAAACATTCCGTCACAATCAAGATCCGCAAACAAATTTCCGGTAACAATAGAGTAACTACACGTTTCTATAATCTCATCCGCAGAATTGCATCCGCTTTGGTTTTCAATTATATCAACAAACAAATTGTTACTTAATAAAACTTCACATATTGGTTCAATTCCGCAAAAAATTAGTCCGTTGAACTTTAATTTAATGCTTTCTGTGATCATAAGATTTGGATTTAAGCCTAGTAAAGTATTCAAACTTGGACAAGATTCAATCCATAATGTGCCTGTGTTAATCAAAGAGTTTAATCCTTGAAGTGAATTTAAATTCAAATTATTCATTAATAACACCCCACTCATTGCACTCTCCAAGGATTCTAGCCCTGACAAATTCAAAAGATCGTTGTTGTGCATAAAACCTATAGACCCTCCTACAGACTCTAGATTATTAAGTCCTGTGCAATCTTGAAAAATGCCTCCCTCAATATAAAAATGACCTACAACGGATTGGAGAGATTCTAGACCTTCAAGACTTGAAAGATTGTCATCGCCTAAATAATTAGTCATGATGACTAAAAAATTATCCGTCACACTTTGCAAATTATTTAAGCCGTTAAAATTCAAGAAATTACAACCAAATAGTGCAATTGCGCCTATACTAACAACAGAAGATAGTCCGGAGAATTGCTGTGGGAAAGTGCATACGTCAAAGTGAAGCGTCTCAAATGAAGTTACTCCTTCTAAGCCATTAAATCCCACAATCGTAACGTTTATGAAATGCCAATTACCCGCGGTTCCGGAAAAACTTTCCAGCCCCATAAACCCGTTTGGTAATGCTGCCAAGTAAAAGGTCATGTCTGGCAAGTGTTCCAAGTTAGCGAGTCCACTAAAATCAGTAATTATCAAATCTTGCCCAAAAGTCGGAAGAATTTGAATTAATTCGCCGGCATACGTCAAAGATGGTAAGCCCGATATACTGAATTCGTCCAAATAGCCACGGAGGTCTATTCCATTAATAGAGACCAATGAACTCAGGCCATTAAAACTCCCAAGTTGGAAACAATTTTCCAAACTTAAAATTCCTGTAATTTCCACTATATCACTTAGTGGGGATAAGTCAATAATATCATAACCAACTATGATAAGGTCCCCTTCTATTACTGTACATCCGGGGTAATTAATTGGAAATGCATCAATGTCTGGTTGTGATGCTAATATAACGTCCTCGCAAGCAAAAATTATATGCGTAGCTAGGATGCAGGTTATGGTAAATAGTGTTTTCACAATTTCCTATATTAAGATTTCGAGCTAAAACTAAACAAATATTTTTAATTTTAAAACATGTATGATGTTTATTTTCAAATCATTAAAGCTCCTCCAATTTTAAATATTTAATCAATTATGGAAATTTACGAAGCCAACTGTTTCCGAAACTCCAATCTACAAAGGACTTCCTTTGTGCGAAATAATAATGTCTTTTGAAACCCTTTCTGCTAGTTTTTCTTTTGTTCGTTTCAAATGTAAATCATCAAATATTATAATCCTTGAAGAAATAGACCGCAGATTTCAATGTTGCATTAGTTCATCACATTTTAGGCGACAGAATTGATAAAGTGTTATATTGCAATCAACAAACGGATACATTCATGAAATTTTTAGTCCCTATCGACTTCAGTCCGATAACAAGAAATGCATTGTCACATGCGCTTCAAATACAAAGGGCTATTGGCGGCACAATAGAATTATTACATATTATTTCAGGAGAGAATGACCGCAAGTCTGCAGAGATTCGACTTTCAGATGTAATAGCTAGTCTTGAGCCCGAAGAAACAAAAGTAGTGAGTTCGAAGGTGAAGGTTGGAGATATTTTTAAAGATATCGCGACTGAGGCAGAGCAAGGAGATGCTCAGCTTTTGATCATGGGAACGCATGGTGCTAAAGGACTTCAAAAGATATTAGGATCCTATGCCATCAAGGTTATTTCCAGTTCTAAAACGCCATTTATTGTTACTCAATCTACTGGCCCAAGAAATAGGATTGAGCGTATTGTATTACCTGTTGATCTTTCTAAAGAAAGTGTTCAAATTGTTCGGTTTGCAGCAGATATTGCTAAAAAATTCAAGGCAGAAGTTCATATTGTTTGTAAGCCTCAAACCGATGAGTGGTTATCGAATAAATTGCGAAATAACATCAATGCTTCAAAATTAGTTCTGAAACAGGAAGGCATTGTTCATGAAGTTGTGACGCTACCCGGCAAGCAGGCTTTGCATTTAGAAGTTCAAAATTATGGTGATTTGCACAACGCAGATTTATATGCCATCACTCACTTTAGCGAAAGCATTTTACCACAATTCGATAAATTTTCTCAGGAAATGATCACTAATAACTCCGGAACGCATGTTCTCATTGTAAGTGCGCAACAGATCGGAAATGTAAATGCAAAATATTCCTTCTTAACCGTTTAAGCAATTTTGCAGTCAGGAGGTTTAATTACAGACCCTCTTTTAGTTTGGCAAGCAATTCTGCTTTTTGGGGTGCTCTGTTTTGAATGGCGAAATCCGTCCAAAAATTATGGCTTTCCAAAAATTTGATTTGAGTGTTTTGCCATTTTTCCTCACTCATGTCAAAGCCATTTAAAACTAGTTCATCGTACAATCCTCTAGCGATTGTTTCGTAATTATTCCCGCCTAAATAGTCTAAATCCGCGTCGCATAATACCTTTGCTGCCATGGATTTTGGGTTTTGGGGGACTTTAGTTGCCATAATCAATTCCTTAATTGAATTGATTTGGACGGCAGTAAAGCCAAATTGAGGCAATGCTTCTTCTGCAATTTCAGAACCCAGTTCTTCATGATTTTGATAGGTTAATAAAAACCCGCAATCGTGATAGGCCGCAGCGGTAGCCAAAATATCAATTTCATCCTCAGGGAGCCCTTCAACGCTTGCAATATACCTGGCCGCATTCACAACCTGAATTGTATGTTCTAAACAGTGGTAACGAAGATTCTCTGGCAACTCATTGCGCAGTCTTGAAATGATGTGTTCGATTGCCTGTTCAGACCTCATGAGTGCAGTAAAAAATAATTGAATGCTGTTATTCTATAATGCAATTAACGAATTATTTAGAGTCCTTAATAATCAAATTTGAAAATCTTTACAGAAACGAAAAGAAATCTGTTTCATTTTTACTGGACTTCGCCCTAGACAACTTCTAAACTTTGAAAATTAAGTATGAAGGCTTTATTCACACCAGCTCAAATGGCCTGGTCACTAGCTTGTGTTTCTTCGCTGCTACTTTGATCAACAGCAGATTGAATCTCTTCTTCTTTTTCCTTGGCAAAAAAGGTTTTTTGCCTAAAGATTATTAGGGCAACACCAATACTTATTGCTGCATCTGCAATATTAAAAACCGGTCTGAAAAACTGAAAAGGTTCGCCGCCCCAGAATGGAAACCATGAAGGATAAGTCCCCTCAAAAAGGGGGAAATAGAGCATATCAACCACATTCCCCATCAAAAATCCAGTGTACCCTTGGGCTAGGGAACTGAACTGTGCCAAGCCCAAATACCCTTCATAATAATGCCCATTCCATACTGAGCCTTTATCGAAAATTAGCCCATAAAAAGCGGAGTCGATCATATTTCCGATTGCACCGGCAAGAATAAGTGCAACAGCAGCAATAAAGCCCTGATGTTGCTTTTCACGGATCATTTTCAGAAAATACCAAGCAATACCACTGATGGCAATAAGTCTGAAAATACTTAGGGCCAACTTCCCATACTCTCCGCCGAATTCAAGCCCAAAAGCCATTCCGGGGTTTTCAATAAAGTGCAATTGAAACTTTGTTCCAATAACTTCCTTTGAAAAGCCCAGTGGCCAGGTGAGTTTAATCCAAATTTTCAGAATCTGATCCAAGGCCAGAACTGAAAAAATGATGAGCAGAGCTCTTTTCAAGATCTGGGAATTCTTTATTGTTTGCTTTTCGCTTCAATACTGAGCGTTGCATGAGGAACAAGCCTTAAGCGCTCTTTGCTGATCAGCTTTCCGGTAACTCTGCAAACGCCGTAAGTTTTGTTTCTGATGCGCACCAATGCCATTTCGAGACTCTGAATAAATTTTTCCTGACGAGCCGCAAGCTGGGCAGTTTCTTCTCTACTCATTGTTTCGGAGCCATCTTCCATCATTTTGAAAGTGGGTGAAGTGTCATCAGTACTATTATCATCTTCATGAGATAAAGAACGTCTGAGTTGTTCCAAATCTTCTTTTGCTTGTTTCAGTTTATCATGAATCAAGTCTGAGAACTCCTTAAGTTCTGCATCTGTATATCTTACCACTTCTGCCATAAGACTAGTTATTAAGTGCTTTTAAGAGCAAAACCTTGGTTGTGAGTCCTTCAACAAGTTCCATCGGTTCACCCGCAGTCAAAAAATCAACAATATTAAGCTCATTTGTGAGCGTTTCGGCGCAAATATAGTCCAAATTGCTTTTGAGGGCTGAGCTGAGTTTATCAACGTTCAGCACTTCGAGTATTATACGGTCCGTTACTTCCAATCCGCTATCTTTTCTGAGGTTTTGAATCCGATTAACAAATTCACGAGCCAAACCTTCATTAAACAAGTCTTCGGAAATGTTCACATCCATTGCCACAGTGATGCCATTATCACTAGCTACTACCCAGCCGGGGATGTCTTCAGAATTGATTTCTACATCATCACGTTCAATCCTGACTTGCTCATTGTCAATATTGGCTAACACAAATCCGCTGCTCTCAATCAGGGCAATATCTTCTTGTTTCATTGCACTTACAAACGCAGCAACTTCCTTCATATTTTTTCCAAATCGAGGGCCAAGCGTTTTGAAATTGGCTTTTATCTTTTTGACCAATTTAGTGTTTGATGAGTCGAGATATTCCAATTCCTTAATGTTTACTTCATGAAGAATTAGCGATTCCACCACTTTTAATCGTTTTCCGAAATCATCATTCAACACCGGCACCATAATTTTCTGAAGCGGCTGTCTCACGCGTATTTTTTCCTTTTTTCTCAATCCCAGAACCATGCTCGAAATTTGTTGAGCAATATCCATTCTCAACTCGAGTTCTTGATCAATTAATTCATTTTTAAACACCGGAAACAAAGCCAAATGAACTGATTCTGCCGCCTCTATTGAAGTGACTTTATTTAAATCGCGGTATAGAGAATCCATATAGAAAGGTGCAATTGGAGATGCCAGTTTGGCAACAGTATCAAGACAAGTGTAGAGCGTTTGATATGCAGAGATTTTATCTTGAGCATACTCACCTCTCCAAAAACGTTTCCGGCACAATCTAACATACCAATTACTTAATTGATCAACGACGAAATTCTGAATAAATCTTCCCGCTTTAGTGGGCTCATAAGTCTCATAAGCTTCATCAACTTGCTTTATGAGCGTATTGAGCTTAGAAATGATCCAACGGTCAATTTCGGGGCGTTTTTGAATTGGGATTTCAGGCTCATAATAGTTAAATCCATCAACATTTGCATACAGTGCAAAAAACGAATAAGTATTGTGAAGTGTGCCAAAAAATCGTCGTTGAACTTCAACAATTCCGTCTAAATCAAAACGCAAATTATCCCAAGGTTGTGCATTGGTAATCATGTACCAACGAGTGGCATCAGGCCCATATTTGGCGAGCGTTTCAAAAGGATCCACAGCATTTCCTAAGCGCTTTGACATTTTTTGACCATTCTTGTCTAAAACAAGTCCATTTGACACCACGGTTTTGTACGCCACACTATCAAAACACATGGTTCCGATTGCGTGTAATGTATAGAACCAACCTCTCGTTTGATCTACCCCTTCAGCGATGAAATCTGCTGGAAAAGCTTGGCCATTGTCGATTAATTCGCGATTTTCAAACGGATAATGCCATTGTGCATAGGGCATTGCCCCTGAATCAAACCAAACATCGATCAAATCAGCCTCCCTTTTCATTGGTTTACCATCCGGTGAAACAAAAATGAGTTTGTCAACCACATTTTTATGCAGATCAAAAAACTCATAATTTTCCTTGGACATATCTTCAGGATTGAACTTAGCCAATGGGTTTGAGTTCATGATGCCAGCAGCACATGCTTGTTCACAGGCAAATTTTAATTCGGCAACTGATCCAATGCAAATTCTGTGACTACCATCTTCGGTAGACCAAATAGGAATAGGAATACCCCAAAATCTGGAACGACTCAAATTCCAATCATTCAAGTTTTCGAGCCAGTTCCCGAATCTTCCGGTTCCAGTGCTAGCGGGTTTCCAATTAATTGTATTGTTGAGTTGAACCATTCTATCTTTAGCTGCTGTAGCCTTAATAAACCAAGAGTCTAGCGGGTAGTATAAAACGGGTTTATCCGTTCTCCAGCAATGCGGATAACTGTGAACGTATTTTTCAACATTAAAAGCCTTTCCTTCTTCTTTTAGTTTGATGGCTATTAATACATCAACACCTTTTTCAGGCATTTCAGATTGAGCATAGTAATCATCTTTCACATACATTCCGCCTAGCTCTGCCATTTGCATAACAAAGCGGCCTTGCAAATCCACTATAGGAACAGGATTTCCGTTTTCATCAGGCAACAACATGGCTGGTACGCCAGCAGCTTTAGCCACCCTGGCATCATCTGCGCCAAAAGTTGGAGCAATATGCACTATTCCAGTTCCGTCTTCAGTGGTAATGAAATCGCCCGCAATTACCCTAAATGCTTGTTCAGGAGTATTCATCGGCTGCACATAAGGGAGCAGTTGTTCATATCGCATTCCGACTAAATCCTGGCCTTTTAATCTGGCTACGATTTCGAAGGGCTCATCCTTTTTTACAGGAAAATGCTTTGAAACTAAAGCTTCCGCGAGAAGCACAGAAATAGGTTCGGCAGAATATCGGTTTATTGCATTTACAACTACGTAATCGATGTTGTTTCCAACAGCGAGCGCAGTATTGGAAGGAAGCGTCCAGGGCGTGGTAGTCCAAGCAAGGATTGTAAGTCTAGCGGAAAAAGCATGCCCATCCAAACAAAAACTTTTTATTTGATTCACTGCTTTATCATCAAGTTGAAACATGGCAGTCACCGAAGTATCTTTCACATCTCTGTAGCATCCAGGTTGATTCAGTTCGTGTGAACTGAGCCCTGTACCGGCTTTAGGCGAATAAGGCTGAATGGTGTAGCCTTTGTAAATCATTCCAGCTTTGAAAAGTTTTTGCAGCAGATACCAAACCGATTCTATGTATTTATTTTCGTAAGTGATATAAGGATTTTCCATATCCACCCAATAACCCATCTTCAAAGTGAGATCGTTCCATCGATCGGTGTAGCGCATCACTGCTTCACGACAAGCTTTGTTGTAATCTTCAATCGAAATAGATTTTCCGATATCTTCTTTCGTTATGCCAAGTTCTTTTTCCACCCCTAACTCAACGGGCAAGCCATGAGTATCCCATCCTGCTTTTCTATTAACGATGAATCCTTTTTGCGTTTTATAACGGCAAAACAGATCTTTGATCGTTCTAGCCATCACGTGGTGAATTCCTGGCTGTCCGTTGGCAGAAGGTGGTCCTTCATAAAAAACAAAAGGTTGAGCGCCATTTCTAGCCTCAATACTTTTCTTAAAAGTATGTTCTTTCTCCCAGAGTGCAAGCATTTTCTCTGCTACATCAGGGAGGTTCAATTGGCCGCTTTCAGTGTATTTCATGCCGTTTTCAAAAAGGTTCGCGAAGATAGCCAATTCTTTGCTAATCCGCTATTTAAATGTTACGGGAGTGTTATGTGACTTGTTTCACAAATTTCTGTTAGGAACTTTCCAGCAGGTCAAAGATTTGCCCTTGTAAATCATAGATTTTTGAAAGGGGATAGAACCTTGTTGTCGTATTCTAAAATTAGTATGAGATTTTAAGCTATCATAAACAAATTGACTGCGGTTGCTTTTATCAGGTGCTTGCGGATTAGGTTTGTTTCAATCTCCCAAAAATCAGGATAAGCCTGACCAAACCAGACCAAAATAATCTCGAATGTTGGGGAGCTCT
>JBDNHP010000018.1:0-6921 GCA_041688765.1 Flavobacteriales bacterium | reverse complement strand
TGCTTCTTCAAAACGCTGCTCTCCAAAATTCAATTGCCCAAGTTGCCAAAGGGCTTCATGATTTCCCGGATCAAGACGCAAAACCGTATCAAAACGTTCTCTTGCCTTATCGAGCTGCGAAGATTGAATGCTGAATAATCCGAGGTACATGTGCGCTTCAATATTGGTTGAATCTTTTTCAACCAAAGTTCGAAGCAGCATAATTCCCTCCATAGGATTTTCGCCGTTAATCATTTCCAGAGCCAGTGCCAACGTATCAGACTGGTTATTTGCTTCCCCGACAGCCCTTTCTCTGGAAGACAAAGGCTGACGTGGCATTGCCCAAAGTAAAGCCGCAATAGTTAAGGCTACAAGGCCGGTAATTGCATAAACTTTAGCGGAGGGCTTCATGCGCTTATTTCACTTTCACATTCTTCTTAACCGTATCAACAAAAGTTTTTGCCGGTTTGAAGCTAGGAATATGATGAGCAGGAATAGTTAGTGTAGTGTTGCGAAGAATGTTTCTTCCCGTTTTCTGTGCACGCTTTTTAATTATGAAGCTTCCGAAACCACGGAGGTAAACATTGTTACCATTTTCCAGTGATTTACGAATTGAGCTCATAAAAGCCTCAACAGTAGCCTGTACATCTACTTTCTCGATCCCCGTCTTTTCAGCGATCTCATTCACAATGTCCGCCTTTGTCATCGCGATAATTTATTGTTATTATTACTAAGTACTTTGATTCGTATTTCCCATTTTTGGGGCTGCAAAGATAGTTTTTTTCTGTTCAACACACTCACAAACAAATCTTTTTAATATCGCAACCCATTCATATTTTGTTTGTTAAGATACATAATGAACGACTTCCAATCTCTAATAAAGTGGTATAAGGCTCACGGTAGAAGCCTACCGTGGCGAATTTCAGGCAATCCATACCATATTTGGCTATCCGAAATAATATTGCAGCAAACCCGTGTGGAACAAGGATTGCCATGGTATTATGCATTTGTTGATCGATATCCGGATGTGGCAGATCTGGCTGCTGCCTCGGAAGATGAAGTACTAAAAATGTGGCAAGGCCTCGGTTACTATAGCAGGGCTCGCAATCTCAGAACTGCGGCAATCCAAGTTTGTGAAGAGTTTGATGGCATTTTTCCCGGAAACCCTTCGGATTTGCAAAAATTAAAAGGCGTTGGCCCTTATACGGCTGCGGCAATAGCATCTTTTGCCTACAACTATCACGCGCCCGCTGTGGATGGCAATCTTATAAGAGTGGCATCTCGATATTTTTTAATAGAAGAACCTGTTGATAAACAGTCTGTACTTAAGTTAATCCATCAATTGCTTTTGGATGCCATGACGGGCTTGAATTCGGCAGAATTCAATCAGGCTCTAATGGATTTAGGATCGGCTATCTGTACCCCTAAAAAGCCTAAATGTCAAGAATGCCCAATCTCCGCAGGCTGCGGAGCCCGTGAAGCGAATAAAACCCATGATATTCCTCTCAAACAATCTAAAACTAAAGTCAAGGAACTTTTTATCTGGTACTTTATCGCTAAGTCTGAGGATAAAATTTTAATCAGAAAAAGGGAACAAAAAGGAATTTGGCAATACATGTATGATTTTCCCTCTGTTGAAAGTGATAAGCCAATGGACTTCGATGAAGCTTTTAACCTATTGTTTATAAATGAATTAAGCACTTGCCAATCCTGTAATGTTCTTCCCGAGAAGTATGAACATATCCTGAGTCACCGAAAACTTAATGTACGATTTGCCATCCTCTGGTCTAAACCGTTTAAAACGGCTCCTCCACTCCAATGGTATGATAAGGAAAGTCTGGAAAACCTAGCAATTCCACGACTAATTGAACGCGTTTTAACTGATTATGAAACACAAATCTGGGACTGAGTTGAAGATTGCTAAACAAATGCCCTCTGAATCTGTATCTTTGCACATTCAAAAAGTTTTATACCTTTATCCGGATGGCTGGTTCTGTAAATAAAGTAATACTCATAGGTAATCTCGGCAAAGATCCCGAAGCTGTTCGCTTCGAAGGTGGTGGAATGTTCGTTAAATTCCCATTAGCTACTTCTGAAAACTATACCAATAGGGCGGGCGAAAAAGTTAGTGCTACTGAATGGCATAATATCGTCGTAAATCGTAAAGGGCTTACAGAGATCTGTGAAAAATACCTCAAAAAAGGTTATAAAGTCTATATTGAAGGTAGAATTAAAACCCGTCAATGGACTGATGCAAATGGGCAAGCTCGCTATACTACTGAAATTCAGGTGGATGAAATGACCATGCTTACCAGTCGTGAAGACGCCGGTAAACAAGATAATCAACATTCTCAGCCATCAAATGAAAACACTGCTTCTTCCGCTCCTGCATATCAAGATCCGCAGCAATCGCCTGCCGAAGAAGATGATTTGCCATTTTAATATTGTGTTGAACGAATACTCCCACTTTGGAACCTCCGAGTTGTGAAATCATTTTGAATCAGGTATTGGCCAGCTCGCTGCTTCAGCCCGGATTCATCTTCCCTGCTTTGATAATCATATTGCTGCTTGTTCTTAGTGCGCTTTTCTCTGCATCTGAAGTTGCGTATTTTTCGCTTGGACCGTCAAAACTAGATGAGTTGAGGCATGCAAATGACGAAAGTTCTGCCAAAGTTGTTGAACTCCTTGAAGACCCTGACAGGGAAACCGCATCAAAAAAACTCCTTGCTACCATATTGATTGCCAATAATTTTGTAAACGTTGGCATTGTGCTGCTTTCCTCATCGGTTATGCCCTATTTGTTCGTTCCTAAGACGGGCGAAATAATGATGATGGGCTATAGCATTGATGGCGAATGGCTCACCTTTTTAGTTCAAGTAATAGGCGTAACTTTCTTCTTAGTGCTCTTTGGTGAAGTATTGCCAAAAGTTTACGCTTCAAGTCACAATATTAGCCTTGCGCGCACCATGGCATTTCCATTAGGAGTGCTTCAAAAATTGTTTTCACCCATAAGTAGGCCATTAGTGGGTTCTACTGCTTTTATTGAGCGAAGACTCTCGAGCTATAGCGCCGGAATTTCGGTTAGTGATCTGGAACATGCATTGGAGCTCACCCAAAGAGAAGGCAGAACAGAAGAAGAACAGAAAATATTGGAGGGCATTGTTAGCTTTGGATCAAAGGATGTTAAGCAAATTATGACTTCCCGGGTCGATATTACTGCCTTTCCAGATGATATGCCCTATCCTATTTTACTTAAAAAAATTATTGATGCGGGCTACTCAAGGGTTCCTATATACACCGAGACTATAGACCAAATGAGGGGCATTCTTTATATTAAAGATCTACTCCCATTTATTGAAGAGAAGGAAATGGACTGGTTGGTATTACTCAGGCCTCAATTCTTTGTCCCAGAGAATAAAAAAATCGACGATTTACTTCGCGAATTCCAACACCGCAAAGTGCACATGGCCATTGTTGTGGATGAATATGGCGGAACTTCGGGTTTGGTCACACTAGAAGACGTGATTGAAGAAATTGTTGGAGATATCACTGATGAATTTGATGATGAAGACTTGCATTACCGCAAAATCGATGATCAGAACTTCATTTTTGAAGGGAAAACTTCACTCATTGACTTATATCGAATACTTGAGGTGGATGGAGAAGCGTTTGAATCTGCGAAAGGAGTTTCGGATACGCTTGCAGGATTTGTGATAGAACAAGCCGGAAAAATTCCATTAAAAGGCGAAAAAGTTCATTTCGGCTCCTTTCTTTTTACAGTAGAAGCTGCTGACAGAAGAAAAATAAATCAAGTTAAAGTCACCCTCAATGGCTCATCCAATGGAATTGAAACCGAAAGTGCATAAGCAAGTCATAGCATTGTTTAGTGCTTTGGTGTTGCTTGCTTCGTGCGATTCGGAGTCTATACCTAAACCGAGGGGCTACTTCAGGATAGATCTGCCGGAAAAGAATTATCGCTTGTTTGACAAAGGTTGCGCTGCAAATTTCGAGATCCCCGACTATGCGGGCATCGATATGCGAACCATGAACACTAAAGACTCGTGTTGGTTTAACCTTGTTTTCCCGATAAACCACGCAACATTACATTGCACATACCTGAGAATTACAGGCCCTCTCGACGATTATCTCAATGATGCCCATTACATGGCATTTTCGCACGAAATGAAAGCCAATGCTATTGAAAACATGCGCATCGACAGAGACAGTGCCCATGTACACGGTATTGTCTTTGATCTTAAAGGCGAAGTTGCAAGTCATCTGCAGTTTTTTGTGACAGACAGTGTCAATCATTTCATGCGAGGTTCATTGTATTTCAATAATCATCCAAATTCAGACTCCATCGCACCAGTGCTTGAATATCTGAGAGAGGATGTTTTGCACATGCTCAATACGCTGGAATGGCAACCTTGAATTTATGCATCGACCAAGGAAATACCCGAATCAAGGTCGCTGTTTTCGAAGGGGCTGAGCTCAAAAGTTTTGTTGTAATACCTCAGATTCAAGAGATTTCTAACTGGCTAACTACCAATAATTATCACATTGCGAATTCGATGTGGAGTTCAAGCGCTTCTCAGTCCACTCCTGTAGAATTACCGGGTAAACTGATCATTTTAGAAGCCAATACACCATTACCCATAACAATTGACTATGATAGTTTTGAAAGTTTAGGCAATGACAGAAAAGCCAATGCGTGTGCGGTTGCGGCAATTTTTCCGAATAAGAACTGCTTAGTTATTGATGCCGGAACATGCATTACTTATGATTTAGTTCGATCAGATAAAACATTTGTTGGTGGAGCCATTTCGCCTGGAATTGAAATGCGTGCCAAGGCAATGCACCAGTTCACTGCCCGTTTACCTGAAATAAAGGCCCCTTTTGAAAATTTAACAATCGGGAAGTCAACTCATGCATGTTTGCACTCAGGAGTCTTACATGCCGCGCTCTTGGAAGCAGAAGGACGCATAGCAGAACTTAGCCAACAATTTGAAGATTTACACGTTTTGCTCTGCGGGGGTGACGCTTCATATTTTGAAAGCGGCTTGAAAAACCCGACTTTTGCCGACTCAAATTTAACCCTGCGGGGACTGAATGAAATTCTTCAATTTCTCAAATAGCAGATTATTCGCTGTATTGGCAGTGATTGTACCATTATCAACATGGGCACAATCGGGTGAATATTCCCCCTATTCCAGATTTGGAATAGGCACTATTCAGCCAGGTATCATGTCAAATCATCTCGGAATGGGAGGGCTTAGCACACCTATAAACGATCCGTACTCAATTAATGTGAGCAACCCTGCAACTTATGCAAGTTTAATCTACCCTACTTTTCAGATTGGAATCCGCAGTCAGTTTGTTACTCAAAGCAATGAAACCCAAAGTCAAAAGCTGAATTTCAGCTCACTCAATAATTTCAATTTTGCATTTCCTTTTGGCAAATCAAGATGGGTTTTAGGTTTTGGCGTAATGCCTTACAGCAGAATAGGTTACAACTTAGTGAGCTCAGACAGCACAGAAGCCGGAATGGTCGATTTCAGATACACGGGTGAAGGTGGATTAAACAAATCCTACATCGGAATCGCCAAAGGGATAGAAATTAAACAATCTGAAATCATTTATGATACTACCGGAACTCCTATAGACACCGTTAAGAAAGTGAAACACCTCATTTCCATAGGTGCTAATTTTGATTATTTCTTTGGTTCTCTTTCTAGGATAAGGGAAGTGGAATTTAACAGCTTAGATTATTTAAACTCCAGGTTTACGAATTCAACAAAACTTCAAAATCCTGGTGCAGATATAGGATTGCACTACTTCACCAATCTTATCGATAAAAAAGTAGGGGCCGAATTAAAGAAAAGAGTCAATCTTCGTGTTGGATTAACATTCAGCCCTGAAATAAATCTAAAATCTACCATTACAGAGCTAGGAATCACCTATAGAAGCACTAATGGATCAGACAGGTTGGTTGATACCAGTTATTTTGCTGAAGGGCTGAATGCCAGAACTTATATCCCTAAAAATTTTAGTGCTGGCATAGCATTGGAGATCATCAATTCCAAAGACAACAATCTTACTTTTGGATTAGACTATAAATTTCAGCAATGGTCAAAATATAGAGTTCAATTGAATGGAGTTACGGAAACCGATCCTTTGATTAAAGATGCAAGTCAGATATCAGCAGGATTAGAATATTCCCCTAAGTATTTGGTAAACAAAGCAAATCAAAGTCTGGTGCAAGTAATGAAATACCGTGTTGGCTATCGCATGGCCAGCTCCTATTTGGAGATAAATGGAAAACAGTTAAGCGAAACTGCAATAACAGCAGGCTTCACTCTTCCACTCACGGTTTCTAAATCGGCAAGCCGGATTAATTTTGGTATGGAATTTGGGACAAGAGGCGACAAGAGCCCGGGATTCGTGGAAGAACGCTTCATCAATTTCCAACTCGGAATAGTGATGACCCCTTATTTCAGAACTCCCTGGTTTGTGAAAACGCATTATGATTGATATAAAACAAAAGAATATGAAATTGTTGAAGTGGACCGTCTACCTAATGTTTATAGCATTTAGCATTCCAGCGCATGCACAGGATGAGGAAGCAGATAACGAAAGTAAATACGGTGAAACACCAGAACAGCGTCAGGCTTGTATGGAAGCGCTCACAATTTATCGTGGTTTCCGAGATCAGGATAATATTCACGAAGCTTATATCCATTGGCAAACAGCATGTAAAGTTTGTCCACCTGATGCCAGTGAGCGTGTCTATTCAGATGGTGCGAAGTTCTTGAAATCAGCAATTAAAGAGGCTAATAAGCTTAAGAATACTGAGAAAATGAAAGTGCTTATTGATAGTCTTTTCCTTGTTTACGACACTCGTTTGGTACATTTCAGCAATATTCCTAAAAATCCAGACAATGG
>JBDNHP010000245.1:0-6723 GCA_041688765.1 Flavobacteriales bacterium | reverse complement strand
TTAGCAACAGCTTTTTTAGGAGCGGCTTTTTTAGCGGCTGGCTTAGCAGCAGCTTTCTTAGCAGCAGCTTTCTTAGCAACAGCTTTTTTAGGAGCGGCTTTTTTAGCAACTGTTTTAGCAGCTGGCTTGGCAGCAGCTTTCTTTGGTGCGGCAGCTTTAGGTGCGGCCTTTTTGACTGCAGAAGCCTTCTTGGCCTTGTCAGTCGCTTTCCTAGGTTTATTCATTTTGGGAAGTTTAGCGCTATACTCTGATTTGAGTGTTCCATTGTCAGAAAACCATTCGTCTGGCGCTACATGC
The DNA here is from genome assembly GCA_041688765.1 of Flavobacteriales bacterium. Classification (GTDB taxonomy): domain Bacteria; phylum Bacteroidota; class Bacteroidia; order Flavobacteriales_D; family Sanyastnellaceae; genus JBDNHP01. The sequence continues at coordinate 6,426 of JBDNHP010000245.1, read as the reverse complement.
TTAATGCGAGTTCCACGAGTATGAATCGTGCGAATTCCGCCTGCAGTGTTACGCATACGAAAGCAACTACTGATGACAGCCTGGCGAGTTGAAGCCATCTGATCGTCACCGAGATTAAAAGATTTCATAGAAACGTCAATGAGCTCTTCATAAGTCATTGGACGATTTTCACGCATCAAAACTTCGCGAATAAATACCCCCCACTTCGATTTCCTTCCCCTTTTTGAAGTACTCTTAGTTTCGGTAGTTGATTTCGCGCGATTAGACGGTGCAGGCATTTCGGAACCGAGCTTTCTTAGCATTTCGCGAACATGCTGAAGCTTGTTTACGGTTTCCCTCATTTCGTTCTCATAGAAATCGCGCATAGCGAGTATTTCTATATCCGAGAGTTTAAGAGATTTCATGGTTATTGGGGATTTAAATTCTCGTTATTCAACTTGTCTTCTGACTCATTTGAAGACTTATTTAACAGATCATTCATGATCTTTTTGCCTACCGCATTGCCTTCTTTAGGCACCATTTTTTCGCGGTATTGTTTCTTCAACTTTCCGGTTTCGGTACACCAGGATTTCAAGACGACAAATTTTTCTCGTTGTCCTTGTATTCCGTTAGTGTCAAGTTGATTCCAGCTTTTGAGTCTATGGACAGTGCTGAATACGACTTTACTTGCATTCTCCATATCCTTTTTTGTATGGAGACCGAAGAGAATTGCAGAAGCAGAAACAATTTGCTGATACGTCATAGGACTATCAGTAGTCTTCAATTTATGGGTAATAAAAGTTCCCCATTTAGAAGGACGACCAACTTGCGAGTTTTTTTCAGAGTCTTCGTAATTGAGTGCTTTTAAAGTAGCGGATTCGACATCGCTTACATCCAATTTAATTTCTCGTTTGAGTTCACTTGAAAAATCTTTCAAGCGATCTAACACGTAGTTGATGTGCTCTAATTTCTCCGCGAGCTCACGGTATTGTTTCAAGTACTTTTCCAAATTCTCCGGTTTTGATCCAGAGTTTTTTATTCGAGCCATGTAGTGTCTGTTGCTGCACAAAGATAGAAAAATTATTAATATCCAAATTAAAGATATTAAATGCAAAATGTTAGTAACGTCGATTTTTTCAAAAGGAAAAAAATGTAAAAGAAAAAAACGAGCAAAAAATATTCAAGCACATAATTAAGAATATCAAAAAATACTCTATCTTGGTACTGATGTCACTTCCAAAATCCATAAAGACAGAATCGTACAGAGTAGGAACAGTAAGCCTTCTCGATGATGATACTGTACTTTACAATCTCAATGATGACGTTGAAATAAATGTAGATGACGTTTACGAAATGGTCCATGCGCATCAAAAAATTGCTGGAGATAAACCGAGGTATGTGATCGTTATTACTGGTGCAAGAACTTCACAAAATTCTGAAGCAAGACATTTGAATATCTCCGAAGAAAGAAAAAAACTGACCCTCGCCGAAGCAGTAGTAATCGATAATATTGTTACGCGAATTTCTGCCGGCTTCTATTATCGATTTAACGCTCCGCCGTTCAGTATTCGAACCTTTCCGAATGCCGATGAAGCCATGAAATGGATCAACAATCTTCGTGTTCAAGATCAAAATAAGCGAAACGATCTGCGAAGTATTCTAATCTGACTTTAGTTTTTCGCCTTACACTTTCTGTGATATCTTTGTGACATGAGCGGTCTTTTTGATCTTCTAAAACAAGGCGAACATCAACATCAGGATTTTAAATTCCGAATCGATGATGCAAAAAAAATTGCACGCACTCTTGTTGCTTTTGCAAACACCGAAGGCGGAAGATTACTTATTGGAGTTAAAGACAACGGCAAAGTAGTTGGCGCGAACGCTGAAGAAGAATTTTATGTTGCACAATCTGCTGCCCAATTGTATTCAAAACCTGAAGTGAATTTTCAAAGTAGAGTTTGGCAATATGAGGGCAAAACAGTTCTTGAAATGTATATTCCTCCTTCAGTAAAAAGACCTCATCTTGCTCTTGACGATAGTGGTGAATGGAAAGCATACATCCGAAAAGATGATAAAAATCTTCTAGCTAATGGGGTGCTTTATAAAGTATGGAGAATGGGATTTAGAGATCGACCAGCGAAATGGGCATACACGGAAGCAGAGCAAAAATTATTTGCATATCTCAGAGCAAATGAATGTATAAGTTTGAGCATGTTCCAAAAAATTTCCAAACTAAAACGAAACAGTGCAGAATCATCAATCGCCCGATTAGTGAGCTGGAAAATACTTAGAATGGAACACAGCGATCAAGGGTTTCGTTTTTATCCTGAAGCACTGCCAGAAGAACCCATCAATTAATTAATGACAAAAGTCAGGAGTATAGGTTTTGATTTCAAGGTTCGCTTTTTAGTTCTCGAGAAAGAAGTTAGGTAGCACCTGAGGCAAGTAAAAAAAATAATCTGAAAAGCTCTAGCAAATGCAAGAAGGTGTTATATTTGTGCCCCGGCAATTAAAGCCGGGCATTGCAGGGGTATAGCTCAGTTGGCTAGAGCGCTTGCATGGCATGCAAGAGGTCATCGGTTCGAATCCGATTATCTCCACAAAAAAAAAAGGGGCTCTACAGTCCCTTTTTAATTTCTTGAACATCCCTATTGATGACCTAAAGTAATGTATGCATTTTTGGCATTGATTCTCAAATCAGCTCCTTGTGCAGCATCTCCTATTTTACCATTCAAACTTCTCAACTTCTCAATAGTCTGATCTTTTATAATAGTAATACCCGAATTTGGGAGTACTACAGTCTTGGCATTTTCCAATTGTAAATCAAAGTTGGCCGAAAATCCCTCGCTCCAAAAAATTTCATAGTCTGTAGATGAACCAATACAATTGATGCTATTCAATGAATTGCTCAAGGACTCAATCTTAACTTCTCCAAATTTAGAATTTAGCGTGCATCGCTTATTTAACCGGGCAATTTTGAGTCTGCTAAAACTCGTTTGCCCTCGGAGTAAATCAAGTTCATCAAAAATGAGTTTGTCATGTTTAGACTCGATCTCTAAGGTCTCTACTTTTTCGATATGTAGCTTCGAAGACACACTTATTAATTCGAGATCAATCACCTCATCAATTTCAACGTCATCCATATAATTGAGATTCAAATTAGCTTTTAGAATCTTAGATGCCCTCAATTCACCATAGCTCAATTGCGCATTGAGCGTTTTAAAATTTCTTCCTTTAACATTTCCATGAGCAACTTCCAAATCAACATGTGCCGTCATGTTGGGCAGAATTACATCGCCAAATCTATTCTTTAGTCGCAATGGAATGCGTGCTGGCATGAATAATTTGTAATCAACAATTATACGCTGATTGCCGCTGATTTTATTGGCAATGGCATACCTGCTTTTCTGAAGCAAACCACTTTCTTCTCCAATTTTGGTTGAGGCACTGGCAAAATCACCATTGGAAAACACCTCCGTTTTAACCATATCCATCAACATTTCCAAGTGCTCAAACTTCTCACCTTTCACGGTGATTTCGATTTCGAACTTCAGGGAATCTTTGTCCCAAGTTTCCACCAATACATCACCATACTTATTACTAAGTTCAATCAGTTTCAAATTGGAAGCGGGAAATGATTTACTCACAAATCTGCTATCACTGTAGTTTTGTGCCTGTGATATTGCACTATACAAAAACATAGCAAACATCAATATGCAACTAGGCCGCTTCATAGTTATTCTCATTTACATCGTTATTACTATCTTTTAATTCAAGAAGAATTTCTTCCAGAATTTCGAGTCTCAATCTGTAGTTTTCAATCATTGCTGCAATAATTTTTGCAGGATCAACTCCAGTTTGCATTTCCTTTTTCAGGTTTTCATATTCCACTTTTAGGAAATCAATTTCATTCAATAATTCCTCGTCAGCTTCAATTTTGCGGATTTCTGCTACCTTTTCACTAATCTCAGAAGCGTAATATAATTCGGCTTCTTCAAATTCAGTCCAAGCCTTATTGCTTTCTTGATTCTGCATAACGATAGCATGTCCTTCTGATGTTGAATCAGAACTGAGCAACATGAAAGTGAGCGGCAATCCTAAAAGAATAACTAAGGAAGCTGCCACAAGCCAAACCACACCTAGTCGCACCATTTTTGGTTGAGGATGCAATTTACTTTCTATTGAATCCCACAAAAGTTTGGAGGGTTCAAGTTTGTCGAAATCATTCCGATTGCGATCAATAAAATCTTTGAAAGGATCTTTCTCTTCCATATCATCAATTTGTTAAAAGTTGGGATCTGAGTTTTTTTCGGGCTTTAAAAAACTGTGATTTGGAAGTTGATTCCGAAATTCCGAGAAATTCTGCAATTTCCTGATGACTCAAATTATCGAACATAAATAATTTGAACACCACTTTATATCCATCCGGTAATTTTTCTAATGCCTGTTCAATATCACTTACACTCAAATCAGGCCAAGTTTCATTACCTTGTTCAACGTCCGCTTCATCTTCAAATTCGTAATCATATACCAAGGTTTTCTTTTTGCGCAGTTGATTGAGCGAGCGGTTTATTACAATTCGTTTAAACCAAGAACCAAAACTCGACTCTGCTCTGAAGCCATTGATATTTTTAAACATCTCCAAAAAAGATTCCTGCAAAATATCTTCGGCCTCTTCCCTATTATCAACAATTCGCACAGCTACGTTCAACATCGGACGAGCGTAAAGCTCAAACAATTCACGTTGAGCTTTACGATCGCCGAGACGACAACGGTTTATTATTTCACTATGTATTCCCTGATACATTTATGGCAAATGTGCTGTATTTTAGAACCAGCCAAACCTCAAACTCAGATTTCCTGAAAATCCGCTGAATGAATTTGAATCTGTGTTTGGTAAATCGAGTTGACTAACAAAGCGATAAGATACACCAGTACTCACTCTCATCCATTTTGCAACATTCAACTCTGCATTTACACCAGGCTCAGCAACTAAAAATGCATCAGAATAATAGGATTGCCATTGATCAAAATCTGCCTGATCATTATTGTATTCATATACTGTATTTCTGCTTTCAGCAACTCCGCCTACTCCTAAAACAACCGGTAAGGTAATATGTACCAATCTCTTGCTCATAATTACGGGCTCGATAAAAAATCCACCATAGCCCATATCATAAAACAATTGGCGATTCTCGAAGTCTAAATTGTTTGACTTTACTCTGGTAGTTAATCCGTATCCGGCAAAACCAATATTTACAGAATGCCCTAAGACCATAGCAAGTTCAGCACCTACAAAAAGACATTCCTGATTATTAACTGAACTCACTTTGTTGGTGATGGATAACATTCCTCCAAAACCTCCGCTGTTCAATAACGTTTGCATTTCTGCCGGTTGATCAATGTTTGCATCCTGCGCTGAACTATTCAAAGCGCTCAATGCTAAAATAAAGATTACAATTCTTCTCATGTTTTCTAATGTATTTTATTGATTGTTCTTATTGCATGTGGATAACAGTGCCGCTGCCACTCATATTTACATTTACGATAGTTGGATTTCCCCAATATCTAAGATCTCCACTACCCAATATTGTCGCGTTGAGAACACTGTCAACATATAGCTCAGCATTGCCAGTTCCTATCATCAAAACAGTGCAGCTTTCAAGGTGCAAATGTTTTGCCTTCAAATCACCACTACCTTTCATTATATAGGAAGAAGATTCAGCATCACCAATAAGAACTACATTTCCTGAACCCTCGGCAACTAATGCGAGAAAGTTTAAGGCTTCAAAAGCGATTTGTGCATCTCCAGATCCACTTGTTGTGAGACTAAAATGATCAGCAACTATTTCATCTGCATTAAGATCACCAGAACCAAATAAATCTATAGCATCAAATTGATGCTTTACAAGTGAAACTCTTAGCGTTTTGTCATGAAGAAAATTATTAGAATCTTCAGATATTTGAAGTTCATCAGCCAGAATTTCACTTTCTATATAAGGTATGATGTTTTCTCCTCCTTCAATCTTAAGTCCATCATGAAATTCTTGGTTTAATAGTAAATCCATTTGTCCGCTGAGAGAGATAGAATTAAACGAAGTAGTATCTATACTCCGATATTCAGTAATGAATGCTCCACTGTCATGATGGAATCTTTCGCAGGAAGCCAGAAATAAGCTTGCTAGAAGTGCCAGAATCAGAAAATAATTTCGTATCATAATGCTTGTTTGTTTTTGTCTGCTTAATGACACCGGAATTAAAAATAGTTGCCCATATTTGAAAAATAAATCACATTTAATTGATTATCTGATGATTAGAAGTATAGAAATACGAGTTTTTGGTAAAGTTCAGGGAGTATTTTACCGACAAAACACCATAAACAAAGCTTGTGAGCTAGGCTTAATCGGGCATGTTCAAAACATGGAAGATGGCACAGTTCTGATCAGA
>JBDNHP010000017.1:0-5067 GCA_041688765.1 Flavobacteriales bacterium | reverse complement strand
TATATGACAAGCCAATTGAAATAATAGGCACCGGCACTTTATTGAAACGGCCTATGCACGAAGGGATTGATGCACTGAAGAGCCTTGGGGCAATACTTGAAAGTGATGGATATTTGCCTTTAACAATTCAAGGACCAATACAAGGTGGAGAACTTCACATTTCCGGAGAAATGAGTTCTCAATTTCTATCAGGATTGCTTATGGCATTGCCGAAATGCAAGCAAGATTCGATAATACATTGCCGAAATTTGCAGAGCAAACCTTATGTGGATCTCACATTGGAAGTGATGCAGCATTTTGGAATTCAAATTACTCATGAAAATTATGAGCTTTTTCACATAAAAGGCAGGCAATATTATAAGCCCTCTTCCCTATTTATTGACGGCGATTGGAGTTCAGGCGCCGCATTGATGGTAGCAGGCGCAGTGGCAGGATCAGGCGCTGCAATGTACACCGTGATGGAATGTGGTGGTCCATTTACTCATGCGGATTCTGCGGTAACGGGAGCTTTGCTTTTTGCAGGATGTAAAATTGCGAGAGAAGAAGACAATTACACCGTAAAAAAGGGCAAAATAAGAGGATTTAGTTTTGATGCAAGTGATTGTCCAGACCTGTTTCCTGTACTAGCAGCTTTAGCGGTTTTTGCTGATAAACCCAGTACTTTAAAAGGCATACATCGATTGGCACATAAAGAGAGCAATAGAGCTGAAAGTTTAAAACAGGAATTTGCGAAATGTGGGATAAAAATAGAGTTGAAGGATGATGAGATGATTATTAATCCGGGACCAGTAAAGTCTGCGCTTGTAAATTCCCAAGGTGATCATAGAATAGCGATGGCATTGGCTATTCTGGCATTAGGCTCGGCGCCAATCACAATTGAAGATGCGGATTGTGTATCTAAAAGTTACCCTGAATTTTGGTCGGATTTGCAGGATTTAGGGGCGGATATTAGGAAGGTTTAGGAAATTGTGAAAAGTATATCTCAACGAAAACAATTAAATTCACAACCAAATAAAAAAAAATAACAACATGGACTTTAAAGACCAAATCAAATTTCTTGGAGAAAGAATAATGAAACTCAAAGACCAGGTTCATACTGAAGAAGCAACAAAGAATGCTTTTATTATGCCTTTTATTCGAGAACTAGGATATGACGTTTTTAATCCTAATGATTAACCCCTGAACTAGTTGCAGACATTGGAATGAAACAAGGTGAAAAAATTGATTATGCAATTATGCGTAACGGAGAACCAATCATTTTGATAGAATGCAAATGGCATGGTGCACCCTTAAATGTTCAAAATGCTTCCCAACTATTCAGATATTTTCATACGACAAAAGCAAAATTTTCTATACTTACAAACGGAATAGAATATCGCTTTTATACTGACTTAGTTGAAACAAACAAAATGGATGAAAAGCCATTCTTTGTTTTTAATATCACAGACATTAAGGATAACCAAATTGAAGAACTTAAGAAATTTCATAAGGCATATTACGACTTCGACAACATCGTAAATACGGCAAGTGATTTGAAATACACGAATGAACTAAAGATTTTACTTAATGCAGAATTTGCTAACCCAAGTCCAGATTTTGTTAAGCATTTCGCTAGGCAAGTATATCCAAGTGTAATTACTGCCAAGGTTTTGGAACAGTTTACTGCCTTGACAAAAAAGTCTCTTCAACAAAATATTAGCGATCTAATTACCGAACGACTAAAAACTGCTTTGACAAAAGAGGATGCCGCAAACAAAGAACAAGAAGCTATTCAAGCGGCAGCAGACCAATTGAAGTCGGAAGAAAGCAAGGTTATAACCACAGAAGAAGAGCTTGAAGCGTTTATGATTGTGAAAACGATTTTGCGACAAAAAATTAAAGCAAATAGAGTAACTCATAGAGACGCTCAATCCTATTTTGCAATTCTGCTTGACGACAACAATCGTAAGACAATCTGCCGACTGTATTTGGGGACAAAAAAATGTATCGGGATAATGGATGAGCATAAAAAGGAAAATAAAAATGAAATCTCTACCCTTGACGATATATTTAAGTATTCAGACGAATTAATAAGAACCGTTGACGGCTATGACAAAACAAAGGAGCCCGCATAAACAACAAAACAGCACTGGCTATAAATCACCTGTTCTAAACTCGTGATTAGGTGATGTTCAGACAATTATGTAGTTTGTGGCGTTTAGTTTTGAAAATAAAGTTTAGTATTAAAAGTCCCGCCCAGTAAGCCATAAACCGGTTTATCCATCTTTAATTTACCATTCGGCTTTTGCAGCCAATTATAAGTTAAGATTTGAAATCCCCTTTTTTGCCACAAAGGCTTGAAGTCATGCAGAAGCAATTCGCAGATTCCATGCAATGTAATGTCAATTTATCAAAACATTTCTTGCCGATAATGAGCTTTTGCGCTTTAATACACAATCCATATTATTATTAATTAAATTAAATTATACTATTTTATTAAACATTAATGAGGTCATAGAAATAGAGCCCATTTGAAGTTTATCATTAAAAAAACTAAGCTCGTCTTCCCTATTTTTCAATCCCAGCGTGTATAAAAGTGGCAAGTAATGCTCAGGAGTTGGCACAGATAATTGGTATGCCTGCCCTTTTGATCTAATTTCTGTGAGTTCAGCAAAATTCCCGGTATTGATCATTTCCTTCATTCCTTCATTGGCTTCTATAGCCCAATCGAAGCCTGAATTGGGATTAGACCAGTTCAATTTGCCAAGGTTATGAACCATATTTCCGCTTCCCATGATGAGCACCCCTTTATCTCGCAAAAAACTCAATTCCTTTGCCAATTCAAGATGATATGACATCGGTTTAGTATAATCCAAACTCAATTGCAAAACAGAAATATCAGCATCGGGATACATTTGATTGAGCACACTCCAGCATCCATGATCAAGTCCCCATTCATGATCTTTCAAAATTGCCGTTTTAGATATGCTTTCAATCGCTAAAGCGGCAATTTCAGGACTGCCCAGCGCCGGGTATTGCACATCAAAAAGCGCTTGAGGAAATCCAGCAAAATCATAAATCGTTTTAGGCTTTTGCATGGCTGTGATAAAAGTACCTCTAGTTTCCCAATGAGCTGAAATGCATACAATTGCTGATGGTTTAGGTAGCTCTTTTCCAAGCTTCGACCAATAGGCAGAAAACTCATTTTGCTCAATTGCATTCATCGGACTGCCATGTCCAACAAACAGGATTGGCATCCGTACTGAATTGCCCATTTCTGAGCCGGCTTTATGGAATTCGGTTAACTTCATACCTACTGCTGATAATGGCGCAAAGGCCAACAGCTTCAAAAAGTGATTCCTTTTCATTTCACGAATAGAAAAGTTACTTTATTTCCTCCTATTCCATCATCAATAATGGCAATAAGAGTATCCGGCTGCAATTGATAAGTAATATTCTTTGGAAAATCATTGAATTCATTATTGCAAGTAAAAGTTGAATCATCAATCCAAACACAAGAAAAAGCAGTGGGTTCAGGATTCACATTGCGCACCACATAGTACATCACACCATTAAAGTTTTCCAATGAAAGATGTTCCATAAAAACGGTATCTCCATTAGAAATTGTATATCCTTTCCCTATCAAACTTCCATCCTCATTAGCTTTCCATTGCTCAAAGGTTTGTTCAGTTTCTGAATCATTTAATCTTCTCCAGTCTCCTAGCAACCACTGTGGAAATTTCAACATATCCACTGCGATAACTTGATCTTGGCTTGAATTAGCGTTATTTTCTGATTCCATACAGGAACTTATGCTCAAAACTGTGATACAAATCAGAGCAATGCTGCCAAGGATTTTCATAGTGGAAATTTGTGTTAAAGTTAAATAGATCTACACGTAAAATACAGGTAAAAGAATACCGACTCTTTGAATTCCAATTAAAAATTAGCATTTTACTATCGATACTCCAACGAAATCGCTTATCTTTAATCCGAAACATAATTTCAGATCATGCTCAACAAATTACTGCTGTTCAGCTTTTTATGTGTATTATTCGTATCAACGGCTAATGCCCAGTCTCATCAAAAAGGAACCCTCACATTTCAACTTGGTTTCGATGCCGGAGCACATGGTGTTAAATACGAATCCAAATATGACGGTGTAGTAATTGACGATGATACAAGTGGGGCTGCAACCACCATGTTGTACTTTTCAACTCATTATAATTTTGCCAAATGGTTTTCTGCCGGTTTTAATTTGAGTAGAGGAAGTTATTTGGAAGATCCTGATAATGCTGAGGCAGATGGCAATACCTTAGGCATTTTCGCTTTTGACTTTCGGTTTTACCCAATCAATAAAGAAAACTTCAACTGGTTTGCAGGTTTGGAACTAGGTGCAAGTAATCTTGAAATCAATCGCAAATACATATTCATTATTCCCTTCAATACAAGCTATACATACGCGAGTGGACATTCTGAGCTTTACACTGGGATTAACTGGTATTTCGGTAAAATTGTTGGTATCAATACAAGACTTGGCTACTCCAGACACAATTTCCTGATGACTGATTACAAAATAAATGGCGACAATCAGGATCTTGATGATTTTGACAATACCTTGATGACCAGAGGGCTGCATTTCAGAATAGGATTAAGTGTGAAAATTAATTAACCCAATTAAGTTAAGATTGATCGAAAAGATTTTTATTGCGTAACAAATTGAGCTATCCAATGAATTGAATAATACTCCAATAGTCGGATTCCCTTGTACAATGATCTATAAATTATACCACTACTCCGACCACTTGATCAAATGAAAAAAACATTAAAAATAAGTCTCATTATTCTATGTGAATTTATTATTATTATTCAGTCTTGTCAAGTTCCAAAAGCTAAGAATAAGAAATTTTATGGCTATAATTTCGATCAAAGTTTTGAGCATTTAAAGCTCCCTAAGATATTACATGAGATTTCGGGAATAACTGCTATTGACTCGATAAATTTTGCTTGTATTCAGGATGAAATTGGTGTTATATTTATATTCAATTCAAAGAGGAATGAAATCACAAAAGAATTGCCATTTCATGT
>JBDNHP010000244.1:0-2124 GCA_041688765.1 Flavobacteriales bacterium | reverse complement strand
CAATTCAATTATAACGGCAGTATTCAAAACTGGACAGTGCCTGCGGGTGTAAGCAATATTAGCATCGAAGCTTTTGGTGCTGAAGGTGGCGTAAACTCCTTTTGTGCTCCTTATCCCGGTGGAAGAGGCGCAAGAATGAAAGGTGATTTTAACGTTGTTCCAGGACAAACCCTTAATATAGTTGTTGGTCAACGTGGTATTAATTCTATCGGCGGAAATGAAGCCAATGAAGGTTCTTCCGGTGGTGGTGGATCCTTTATCTGGGTTCAGGGCGAGAATACTCCTTTGCTTGTTGCAGGTGGCGGCGGCGGTGGCGCAATTTGCAGCAGTGGGGGTAATCCCGCTTCTGCGCCCGGATTAGATGGCGTGGTTGGAACCAGCGGCACCTACGATAGAACCAATGTGGGTGCAGGTGGAAATGGCGGAAATAACGGCGCTAATCAAGGTGGAGGAAAAGGATGGCTTACCGTAATAAATAATCCTGCTGGTGATAACAGCGCAAATCCAAATGGTGGATACGGCGGTGGTGGCGCAGTTTCCGGTCAGCACAGTGGTGGCGGCGGTGGCGGCTACTCCGGCGGTGGAGCAAGACCTTACAATGGCGGTTTCGGATCTCCAGCTGGCGGAGGCGGAGGTGGGGGATCCTTCAATGCAGGAGCTAATCAGGACAATACTCCCGGAGTGCAAATCGGAAATGGATTGGTGATTATTTCTTACACTTCTGCACCGGAATGTTTGCCTGGTTGCAATGATCCAATAGCAGATAACTATGATCCAATAGCTAATTTCAATGATGGATCTTGCATTTACTCAGGCTGTACAAATCCATTCGCAGATAATTATAATCCAATTGCCAATACAGATGATGGATCTTGCATTATATCAGGTTGCACATATCAATCTGCTATAAACTACAATCCGGATGCGAATTTGGATAATGGCAGCTGCGAATTTGCTGAATGTGTCAATACTGAAGGCTGCACCGATCCATTAGCTTGTAATTTTGATCCACAAGCTATTCTTGACGACAATACATGCACTTATGCATCGAATTATTTGGATTGTTTTGGAAATTGTTTGATTGATAGCGACAGTGACGGAATTTGTGATGAATTTGAAATAGCAGGTTGTACAGATTGGAATGCGTTAAATTACAATCCGGATGCAACGGATGATGATGGAACTTGCATTGCGCGTGTTTATGGATGCACGGACCAAGTGGCTATTAACTATAACGACTTTGCTAATACAGAAAACAACTCATGTATTTACGAATTGCCAGGCTGCATCGATCCAGCTTCATGTAACTTCGAAACTATGGCTAATGTTGACAACGGATCTTGTGATTACACTTGCTATGGTTGCACCTACGAAGATGCATCTAACTATGATCCTCAAGCAAGCATTGATGATGGCTCATGTGCATTTTCGGTATCATGCCCTGAAGATTTAACAGGTGATGGTTTGATTAATACAGCTGATCTACTTTCTCTCTTGGCTGCTTTTGGCTCTATTTGCCCGTAAATAAATTTCACATTTTTAAAAAAACCGATGATTTTTTTATCGGTTTTTTTTTTTACAATCAAATAATGTAAATACAGTCCATGTTTTCCGTAAACTAATTAGAGCTACTTTTCATTCATAATTATTACCCTGCTCAAAGTTGTTCTAATACAGTTTGCAGATTTCAATTCACCTATTTACAACAATCCTAACTTTCTATGAAGAAGTTTGTTATTACATCCATTACTATTTGCCTAATAGGCACGGCATACGCTCAAGAGTACACCGAAAACACACAACCACTAAGTGCCAAATCTATAAAGGGATATCTTTATAATTATCACAAAGATCAGGACGGCACCAATCATGTTACTTACAAAATGAAATTGGACAAGAACAGTGACGACGTCGCATTTGAAGAATTTACTTTTGACAAAGACCTGAAATTCTTAGGAGCAACAGATACGCAGGAAAAAAAAGGGGACACGTTTAATTTACGGGGACTAAGCGAAGAGTTTATTTAATCTGAACAAGAAAAAAGCTGTATCGGTAACCCCTCTTAGGTTCGCTCTGAAGAGTTTTATTTTGGCATTAAAAGATTCGGCACTTGCATTGGTACTT
>JBDNHP010000243.1:0-5041 GCA_041688765.1 Flavobacteriales bacterium | reverse complement strand
CCCATTGTCCTGCAGAATAGTCGGCAGAAAAAATGGCGAGTCCCAATACCCCGTCTTTATCTTTTTTCTCATCGCCTTTGTAGAAATTATTTCGGGTGATGTACATACGTTTGTTAGCAGCATCATAGCTCAAAGTTCCCTCATGCACACGAGAGTTAATCCCAGAGGGGATGAGGGTTGCATTTCTAAGGGAAGTATCTTGATTAAGAACAGCATTAAAAATGTTGAGGTAGCTTTGATTATTCCAGAGATAGGTTCTGTTTTTACCCTTTCCTTCGGGCCTAGCTGAAGAGAAATAGAAGTTGAGACTATCTGCAATACAAGGGCCGAAATCAGAGTAAATAGAGTTAATATTTGCTGCCACTTTTAAACTGAATCTGGCAGAGTCGCGGATCATTTTTTCAATCAAACGAGAGTCTTCCACATAGGGCCTTAAATAGTTTGCGTCAGGCACTAACTTTAGATAGTCTGCATACACTAAACTCGCTTCCTCATACTTTTTGTTTCTGCGAAGTACATTGGCATAATTGAGTAAATCAGCAGGTTTTTTCCAAGAAGCGGTAGCGGCTTTTTGCATAAAACGCTCGGCGGAGGTATAATTTCCAACAACTTCAAAGCAGCGTGCGGCGCCACGTAAAGCAAGGCTGTCATCGCTTTTCTTTTCGGCAATGTCTGCATAAATTTCAGCAGCGGCATCAAAGTCGAGATTAGCCTCATAGTCCATGGCCACTTTATGTTTCAAAGATTGGGCACAGAGTTGAAATGATGCGTATGATAAAAACGTCATCAAAAGAGATCGGCGAATTAGAGCAGCCATATTAACGTTGTTAGTTCTTATCCTCATCATTAAAAATATCTTGGAGAAACATCAGCCTCAGGTTTTCTGCCCAAATCCAGACCAATCATGATTTCATGTGTTCCACTGGAATAGTTGCTTATATCAGAAAGGGTATAATCATAAGAATATCCAATTCTAAATGTGCGGTTCACTTCGTATTGAATTAGTGCACCAGCGGCATCTTCCCATCGGTACATGAGCCCTGCCCAAAAGCGGTCGTAGAAAAGGAAATTGGCTGTTACATCTGCAGAGAGAGGAGCGCCATCTACTGCTTTCACAATAAATGAAGGCTTAAATTTAACGTAGTAATTTAAGTCAAATACCATTCCCGCCATCAAGAAGAAATGCCGGCTTTCGGTGTTCTGATCAAAGCTTGGTGAAATAGAATTAATGAGTTTATTCTGCAATAGTTTTGGCGCTGAAATACCAACATAATGCCGCTTGGAATACCACATCATACCAAAGCCAAAATTGGGCAGTGTTTTACCCGAAACATTGGCTCCGAAAACAGGATCATTACTTTCCAATGGATTTAAGGAAAGTAAATCTGCCCGATACATATTTACGCCACCTTTTAAACCAAATGCCAATTTCGATTTATCCATGAATATACGGTATGACACATCAGCATAAAGCATGGTTTGTTTTACCGGGCCATGCCTATCGTTGATGATGGATCCGCCGAGACTAATGCTTTCACGCTTCAAAGGAGAATGAATTGTGAAGGTTTGTGTTTTTGGGGCACCATCAAAATTAACCCATTGATTTCGGGCAATAGCAGCCATAGAAATCATATCGGCACTGCCTGCATAGGCAGGATTAACGCTCAAAGGGTTGAACATGTACTGCGTGAACTGTGGATCCTGCTGAGCATTGGCGATATAGGCCAGAGCACAAAGCAATAGGAGGGCTATATTTCTTTTCATGTTCGTCATAATCAACGTTGTAAGAATACGAATCCAGCAAAAGGCTCAGAGCCATCCCCAAGATCCAGAACATAGTAATAAGTACTTACCGGTAATTCTTCACCTATGGTAGCTGAATGATTTGATCTTCCGTCCCAGCTGCCATCATAAGGTGCTGCATCATATACCTGAGAACCCCAGCGATTGAAAATCTTAATGCTATTGTTGGGGTATTTGTACAAATTAGGAATGAACCAGGTGTCATTGATATTATCGGCATTTGGTGAAAACGCATCCGGAATTTCAATGGTCAGACAGTCATTTAATGAGAAAGCCACCGTATCGGCTGTTGCACCGCATACTCCATTGTCAATTACGTAAACAAACAGGCTAATTTCTTCGCCAAGTGGGATGCTTACTTCACCCATAGTGAGAACGGTGGTTTCTGGGTCATTTGGATCCTCAATTTCGGCTTCTCCTTCGGCTACAAACCAGAATGATGTGGCAGGAGATTCAGGATAATTTCCATTGAGTTGGAAAGGTTCAAATTCGTCTTCACAAATTTCTCCACCTAAGCCGGCATCCGCCACTTCAATATTAGGGTCATAAACAAATATGTTCACGGTGTCAGAACTAATGCCACATTCCAGATTGTCAACCGTCCAAACGTAGGTATTGATTCCAATCGGAATATTGGCAACCTGCGTGAATTCATTATTCACATTAGCAAATTCACCTCCCCCTTGAAGAATAGTCCATATACCAAAGGCCGTATTTCCTATGGTTTCACTTCCTTGCATTTGAAGTTGATCTACTTCGCCGCAAAGGAATTGATCGGGGCCCGCATCTGCGTTGGAAACCGATACATCGTTAACATAAATGAATAGGGTATCCGTAGTAGTTCCGTTAGCGCAAGGACCATTGTAAATCTGCCAAATCAGGATGTTAATGCCTAATCCGGGATTATTGAGGGCTGTAGTAGGGTCATTGATATCTACTATATCGCCAGAACCTGTAAGAATTTCCCATGTGCCTATAGCTGGCGGAATAGGGGTATTTCCTTCCAGAGCAGTGCTGCCTTCCGGCGTACAGAAGAATTGATCTTCTCCAGCATCAGCATCTGGAGAATTGGGGTCATATACAGTGATACTTACAATGTCTATGCTTTGTACATCGCATGGCCCATTGTAAACGGTCCAGCTAAAGGTGTTAACGCCTATTTCCAGATCTGTAATCGCAGTATTAGGATCAGAAACATCAGCAATAGTTCCTGAACCCGAAACAAGCGCCCAATTTCCAATAGCAGGGAATAGAGGGGCAGTAGCGGTCATGTTGGTGCTTAATTCAGGCGAGCATAGCTCTTGATCGTCTCCTGCGTCTGCAAGAGGGGCATTGGCATCAAACACTGAAATTACCATTACATCTAGTGATGAGGCATTTTCGCAAGGGCCATTGTAAATACTCCATTGTAACACTGTTTCGCCAACGGTAAGCCCGCAAATTTCTGCATTTGGATTACTTGGGTTGTCAATGGTGCCATTTCCAGTTACAATAGTCCATTCTCCGCTCTGAGGATCAACCGGTGCTGCTGCGCTAAGAGTAATACAAGATTCTGGAGTGCATATTTCCTCATCAGCTCCAGCATCAGCTAGAGGAGCATCTTCATTGAACACTAGAATAGAAACAGAGTCAGAAGTTTCAGCACCCGGACAAGGGCCATTACTTACAGTCCATTGGAAGATATTCGTTCCATCTGATAGGCCAATAGCCTCAGATGTAGCCGAAGTTGGATCAGTAAATATTCCGGAGCCTTGAACAACGGTCCAGAATCCGCTTGCCGGATCAGTTGCTGGCAGGGCATTTAAAATTACAGAATCATCAGGACGACAAATTTCTTGATCTTCACCGGCATCTGCATCAGGGGCAGTAGCGTCGAAAACTACAATGTTTACAAAATCTATGGAAGATTCATTTTCGCATGGGCCATTGTAAATTGTCCATGAGAATGTATTGGTGCCTACCGTTAATCCGCTGATGATCGCATTTGGATCTGTTAGGTCAGAAATGGTTCCATTTCCATTCTCTAGAGCCCAAGTTCCACTTTGTGGTGGGATAGGGTCTAGGGCATCCATAACAACGGTTGATTGCGGAGTACAAATGCTTTGATCTGGACCTGCATTTTCAAGTGGGGCGTCATCTTCAAATACAAGAATCGAAACAGTATCGGAAGTAACTGAACCCGCACATGGGCCATTGGTTACTGTCCATTGAAAAATGTTAACACCATCACCCAAATTGCTTACCAAAGTGATAGGATTTGTAGGATTAGCGATGGTTCCTGAGCCTTGAACAATAGTCCAGAGTCCTGTTGCCGGATTAATTGGAGCAGCAGCAATCAAGGTGGTACTGTTTTGCGGCAGGCATAGCTCCTGATCATCTCCAGCGAAGGCGTCTGGGGCATTTTCATCAAACACTAAAATATTGACGAGATCTATGGAGTTGCCAATAGCGCAAGGGCCATTGTAAACGTTCCAAACAAATGTGTTTGTGCCCACACCCAAGCTGCTAATAATGGTGTTAGGGTCAAAAATATTCTGAATTATTCCAGAACCATTAAAAATAGACCAAACTCCTGTTTGTGGAACTTCCGGATCAAGAGCGTCCATTTGTACGGAATTGAGCGGAGTACAAATGCTCTGATCAGGTCCTGCATTAGCTAAAGGTGCATTTTCGGAGAATACTGACACAATAACACTGTCAGAACTTAATCCATTAGCACAAGGAGTATTATCAAGCGTCCAAACAAACTCGTTAATGCCTTGACTAAGGTTGCTAATAAATGTATAAGGATCATTAGCATCCAGAATGATTCCTGCGCCCTGGATTACAGACCATGTTCCCGAAGCGGGGAATATGGCTGGAGTAGCATTCATTTGTACAGCATTTTGAGGAAGACAAATTTCCTGGTCAGGGCCTGCATCAGCATCCGGAGCGTTTTCATCAAATATGAAAATAGACACGAAATCAATGGTTGGTGATGCACAAGGTCCGTTGTAGATTGTCCAGGAGAAGATGTTTTCGCCAATAGTTAATCCACTGATTCCCGTATTGGGGTTATTGATGTCGGAAATAGTTCCATTTCCAAACACTAAATCCCATGTTCCAAAGCCTGGAATTGCAGGGGTGTTAGCAGACAATGTGGTTGAACTTATTGGTGTACAAAACTCTTGAGGATCGCCAGCCTCAGCAACATCTGCATTTGGGTCAAAAACAAGAATAGTTACTTCATCAATGCTTT